>PWHO01000181.1 GCA_003555385.1 Bacteroidales bacterium | reverse complement strand
TAGGCAGCATCATCACTATACAGTAAAACCACATTATATATATTTCTATTTTTCTTCTCCAGATCCACAGCCCGTAACACATCGGTATGAGCATCAGGTAGATAAATGACATTTCAAAAGCCGAAACCCACCTGAAAAAAGTAGTTGCCTCACGAGTGCCTTCAGTAAACCATTCACCCGGGAAAGGAGCCAAAAAAGATATTTGTAGAGCTCGTGGAAGGTAATAGATAAAATCAACAGCACTGTGAAAGGATACATCAGTGTCTATTCCACTGGCAGTGTCACCGTATAATATTGGATACGATACCGAACGCAATATCGCCAGTGAATAAAATTGACTGTCAATCCTTTGCGGCAACCCGGGTGTTCTCTCCCAGTGATATTCTTCAGTTAACCGTTCTAACCGTGTTTGCTGTGCAACTTGCTTATCTGGTAAGGCTACCTGGGTTCTGCTTGCCCACAGATAATCATCAGTTTCCTGCAGGGATACTACATAATCATTCATATCATTCTCTTTTGCAGGTGTTAATTCTCTTTCATATTTGCTGTCTCCACCCAGGCTATAAAATACTGAGGTCATGCCCATAACCAGTGTGATAGTTACAACCTTTACTGCTATCCTTTTCCAATTAATTTTTGACTTAATATAAAGGACCATTAAATAAACAGTTATTATCAATAATAATAATAAACCCATATACTGAAACATGACCAGGGTATAAGGGCGGCTTAACCAGATCAGAATAACACCGCTAAAAGCAGCCAAAAAACCATAACCTTCCATAATGCTCCATTTACCTATATTTAAGTCCTTTTTAAAAATGTATAAAATACCGTAAAGGAATAGAAGCATTCCCAGGATGTTATAGCCATCTCTATGTATTTGGGTATACCAAAGCATGGCCGAAGGAAAGAATACATAGGGTAAAGCAGCGATTAAAGAGGCCCTTCGGTTTTCCGAAATAAATAATAATAATTTGATTACCATCAAGGCAGTAAAAGCATGGATGGCTGCATTTAAAGGCGCCAGTGTCCAGGGTTTGGGCCAGCTCAAAGCATAAATTGCTCCGGCTACACCGGCAGGCATCCAGCCCCGGGGGCGTAACTCCCATGCTGACCACCCTTCGGCCTTAATCGCTTCTGCCATTTCAACAGCAGCTTTATGAAAAGCAACCCAGTCTCCACCTGCGGATAGAAGACCGTCCCCTGCATGCCAAAACGGCAGTATATAAGGCAATACAACCAGTTGGACCAGTAGTATAAACGATAAAGTAATTACAAAAAAAAGTAACCACAACTTTAAATCAGAAAGATTTTCTAAGCGCTTTATAAAACGCTTTATCAATAACATAGCTCACCCTGAAATAATTAGTATTGGTCATAAAGATTATAACACAAACAATTTCTTGATCGCTATTATAACCGCCTTGTTATAGGATTGTTAGTTGGAATAAAATAGTGAAAACGCTCGTTCAGGTTTTATGGTTTTAAGTTCATGTGTGTTTTCTTTCCGCTTTAACAAGTTCTCCAAATTCAAGCCATTTTTTTATTATAATTTCCCAGCTTAAATATTTTTCAGCTATTTCCCTGTTATTACACTTGTACTCAACTTCATTATAGTCAAGCAAAAATTGAAGAATAACTGAAGCTGCATCTCTATGGTTGGTAAAATCACAACTGATTCCCAGTTTATATTTTTCTATAATATCACTGTATCCAACAGTACATCTTTGAGAAATGATTGGTTTACCGCAAGCAGCATAATCAAACAGTTTTAATGGGCTGCCCGGGCTGATTCTAATATCATTAACAGGCAGTAAGCACAGATCAGCGGCATTAATATAGTAAAAAGCATCATCTTTTGGTCTTTCACCAATGAATATGATATTTGCGCTATCATATCTTTGTTTTAATTTATGCAAGTAATCTTCATCATAACCGCCGACAATTAACAACTTAATTGCCCGATCATCTGCCTTTTGATTAATATACCTGGCTGTCTCCAAGAGATTTTCTACACCATGCCACCTGCTTATTGAACCGATAAACAGCAGGTAGTAAATATCTTTCTGCAATCCAAGATAGCACCGGGCTTCATCCTTATCTATAGGATAGAAAAATTCCGTGTCACAGCCATTGTGGATAGTAACCGTAAGTGCCGTTTTACTCAGGTAATGATCCTTATAATGTTTTTCTAACAATGAATTGTTGAAAATGAGACCATCTGACCTTTTTAAGAAAAACAACCAGTAATGATGCCATAAAAACCCAAGGTTTCTTTTTAAAAAGCTATCCTTGAATAAGGTTTTTCCCTCATCCAAAATATCTCCATGCACTTCATTTATTAAAGGTATTTTGTAAATCTTTGAGATCATAAAAGGGCCAAAATGAAAATTACTTCTTGAAATAATTATGTCCGGCTTTCTGCGTCGGCCAAAAATGACATGAACCAGGTAATATAGATCTAAAAATATCATTTTGACATTCTTAAAACTTTCGCTGCTGCTCACTGTATCCAGTGTATATGGGTGCAGATTTGATAATTTTTGCAGGTATTTAATTTTTTCTGACGAAGCTTTTTCCTTCCCAGAACTACTTCTCTTTAATTTAAAAGATAATATATAATCAATTTCCATCATGTGTGTATCCACTCCGGTCCGGTTAATACATGCCTGTCCTGGTTATTCATGGAGCAATAAGTATTATTTGCTTTGGATGCTTTTCATTAACTCAGCAAAAACGTCTTGATATTCTTTAGCAACAACATTTGCTGCATATTTTTCGACGACTGTTTTTTTTGCAGCGGCAGTGAAATTTCCAGCAAGTTTTGGGTTTTCAATTAGATTAGCAATTTCTGCAGCCATTTTTTCAGCATTACCAACCGGAACCAGTATCCCGTTCTGATAATGATTAATTATTTCTGCGGGACCGGAAAGGCAATCAGTAGATATAACCACTGTATTGCAGGCCATCGCTTCAAGAAGTGCATTAGGAAATCCTTCGTAAAAAGAAGATGAAACAAAAATGTCTGCTTTGGAAATATTCTTGTAGGGATTTTCCTGTGAACCCTAAAAATCAACCACATCATTTAGTTGCAGCTCATCCACTAATTTTTTCAGCCTGGGTCTCTCCTCCCCGTCCCCGATAATCACCAATCTTAAATTTATGTTTTTTTTATTAACAAGGTTAAAAGCATTTATTAATTCCCGAAACCCTTTTTGCCCGGTTAACCTGCCCATTCCAACAACTACAGGAATAGAAGATTCAAACCAGGGATGATCAACAGCCTGATCAGCCATGGCTTCAATTAAATTAATGTCAACCGGATTATTGATTACTCTTATTTTATTGCTATCAATTGCATAATTGATAATCAAATCCTGCTTCATCGCTTCAGAAGGAACAATGATTATTTTAACTTTATTAAAGACATATCGTTCCAAATAGTGCCATACTTTTCTTTTCAACTTGTTATTTATTTCAAAACTTCCGCTTGTAGATTTATGAATTACTTCCCGGTAAATTATCGGAGGCCTGGTTTTCGTCAACCATACAGCAACACTGAGCATCAGTCCAAGATAATCTTTCATTGTAAATACAGCATCATATCTGTTCTTATCAATAAGAGCCCTTAATTCATATATGGCTTTTCTAGTTTTTTTTGATTTGGAAGCAATTATCTTAATATCTTTTTCTATATAATCAATCAAAAACCCGTCATTATTAATTAAAAACAGGTTTAAAGCAATGTCCCTGTCCAGATAATTGATTAAATTAACTGCTACTCTTTGGGCCCCGCCACCTCTTAAATGGGGCAAAACAATCAATAGCTTCATTATTCCCCCGCATTAACTGCTTAAATTTTTGCCTTCAATACAATACTTAATTCTAGTCAGTTCCTTAACTATAAACTCAATATTAGACTTTAAATCATGGTCAGTATTTTTTATCTCAATTACATGTATATTTTTATATTTTCCGGCATATTCGATATCTTTCTTAATTCTTAGCAAACTATCATCTTTTTTCTTTTTATTTTTTACATCTTTAGAAACTTGGATATTTGGATGGTTCTTTCTAGCTTGCCTTCTTTTATAGATTGTTTCTAAGTCAGCATCAACAATTATTACTGCATCTGGTAATATGGTACCCTGATTAAACCCACAATTCCTCACCTGATCTGAGCTTTTTTTCCTAAATTTCATAAAAGATTTAACAAGCTGAAAAGGACCTTCATCGATAATAACAAAGGTGGCTTTATTACAACTTCTATAATTATTCATTAGTAATTGTTTTAGATACCATTGTTTTAAGTATTTAAAAAATGCTTTAATTATTAATGAACAACAAACAATCTTGAGTAATGAATTAAAGAAGATTTTGAAGTTAAATAACCGCGTATAATATAACTCACTTGTATCAACAAATAAAACGTTGCTGTTATATTCCAATTCCTTTTTTAACTGATTATAAATGAAAGATTTGCCCGAACCTGCGTTACCAACCAGTTCAACAAATATTGGCATAATATTACTTTCTTTATCTTTCAATTATTAGCCACCTACTTTAATATTAAAAAAAAAGCCGGTTACAATTTATTAATTTTCAACTGTTCAGTTTAAAACTGCTAGCCCCACAAATTATTCCTCAGAATAGGCGATAAAAAACCAGATACCGCTTTTTTCATGCTTTAGTATAAATCTTTTCTATTTCCTTTACTTGCTCATTCATGTTATATCCACTAAGGCTTAAAGATTCTTTCATATCAGATCGATCATTTAGAGATGCCTTATCCTTAGTCATGTTATGAATAACATTCGCCCACTGTTCCGGTGCTTCTTCTAGCGGTATATATTTAATATTATCTGTTATCGCCGCTTCTTTTGTTACTCGATCGGAAACTACTGCTTTTAAGCCACTTGCCTGCGCTTCTACAAGCACTACAGGCAAACCTTCATACAGAGAAGGTAAAACGAAACAATCCATGGCCATTAATAATCTGTTAATATCCGGACGTACTCCTAAAAATAAGACCTTTTTTTCTAATCCCATAGAAAAGGCTTTTTCTTTAACCATTTTTTCCAGGGGACCACTTCCAATCAAAACTAATACTGCATCATCTCTGAGCTTTGTCAGCTCATAAAATATGTTTAATAAAAACATATGATTCTTCGTTTCAGAAAAACGCCCAATATGGCCGACGACAAAATTACCATCTAAACTGAGCTCCTCTTTCACCAATTCCCTTGTTCCAGGATTAAAAATAAAGGGCCGAATATCAATTGCATTGGGTATTACTTGAGCATTATTTATTGTTAAAAAAAGAGGGCCAAAAACCCATTTACCGGCTTCTGTACCACAAGCGAGTCGATGAGTTGAAAAAAACCTTAATAAAAACCTTAATCGTTTGTGAAGCTTAGACCTTTTTGTCTCTGTATTATGAGCGTGAACTATTCTAATTTTACAGCCTGCTAACCATGCGGCAATTAATTCAATTGCCTTGTTTGCAGAAGAAGTATGAATATGAACAACCCGGTAATCAGTTCTTTTTTTCAATAATTTATAAATATCGAAAAAACGCTTCATTAAACGCGTTAAGAAAAAATCTTTTTCGTCTATAAAAATGACATGCTTTTCTCCCCCCAGGCTTGATATCTCTTCATCAAAATCGCCCTTCTCATAGGAACGAACAAGAAAACCAAATTGGAAAACTTCCCGGTTTATACACCGGTACATATTCATAATAAAAGATTCCATTCCTGCTCTGCACATTGTTTCACCTACAACATGTAATACTTTTATCAATACGGCTACCTCCAGAAAAATAAACTTTTAAGTATTGTAACTTTAGATAATAATTATTAAAGCAGGTATTGAAGTTCTACTATTTCATGAAACAGAAACTTTGCTTTGTTCAAGTGTGTTCTCATATACTTTATCTAATTCTTTAACATAACGTTCAATGCTAAATCGATCATTAACAGTTTTATAACCATTTTTGATTACTTCTAAACGAAGCTTTTCATCGTTTAAAAGTTTTTTCATCGCTTCGCTAAGCTTTTTTGTATTATTATATTCAACAAGCAGCCCATTGCTGTTATTTTCAATTATTTCAGGAATACCGCCTGAATTCGTACCTATAATCGGAGTACCTACATGCATCCCTTCAATG
>PWHO01000012.1 GCA_003555385.1 Bacteroidales bacterium | reverse complement strand
TCAGGTGGGCCCGGTACATTGACTGGATCGAAATTGTCCGCAACAAGGAAATATGGCCCCACCATCACATTGTCTTGTACGGGCACAATTCAGCAGATATGGAAGAAGTGGCCCTGCGGTTCAAGGGCGCCGGGTATGAGAAGGTCTCCCTTTATCCTCATTTCAGGGATGAATGGGTGAATGATGAAAAACTGCCCCTGGACAGACTCCCGGGATATCCGAACCTGGTGCCCCCACAATGGGTTCAGGAAGTCGTTGAAGGCAAAAAGCCTGCCGGGCATCCCGGTGGCAGGACGGTGATCTGTCATGCCCATTATCGCCACCGCGATGCTTACCTGGGCGGACACATACCGGGTGCCATTGATATCGATACCAATGCCCTTGAGTCGACCACGACCTGGAACCGCCGTTCACCCGAAGAACTTCGGAAGGCCCTGGAAGATCATGGCATTGACAGCGATACCACCGTAATCTTATACGGTAAATACATGGATCCGGACAACAACGATCCCTTTCCGGGGAGTGCCGCCGGCGACATTGGCGCAATCCGGTGTGCCTTTATTATGCTTTATGCCGGAGTGAAAGATGTGCGGGTACTCAACGGCGGATTTCATTCATGGAAATATGCGGGGTGTGCAATTGATACCGACGATGTGCTCAAAACCCCTGTAACCGATTTCGGTCGCGACATTCCGGCCAGGCCTGACCTGGCTGTAGACCTGAAGGAGGCCAAAGAGATGCTGGCTTCTGAAAGGGCCAACCTGGTTTGTGTCAGGAGCTGGCCCGAATACATAGGTGAAGTGAGCGGTTACAATTACATTGAGGCGAAAGGACGGATTCCCGGTGCTGTATTTGTGGATGCGGGAAGTGACGCCTACCATATGGAAAATTACAGAAATCTCGACTATACAACGCGGGAGTTTCGGGAGATTAGTCAGATCTGGCGCGAAGCAGGACTGACCCCTGATAAGCACCTGGCTTTTTACTGCGGAACAGGATGGCGTGGGAGCGAGGCCTGGTTCAATGCCTGGCTGATGGGATGGCCGCGTGTGTCAGTATTTGACGGCGGATGGTTTGAATGGAGCAACGATCCGGATAATCCTTTTGAGACGGGGTTGCCTGTCAGTAAACAGCGTTAAACCGTTATTGTAATAGCATGGATATTGAGGAGAAAAAGCCGGCCATTATCGATCTTTTGACCGAGTCAGCAGGGGCCGGTGATAAATCGGCGAAAAATGAGATCCTGGAAGGTCTGATGGAGCATCAAAAGCGGATCCCCAGCAAATTCTTTTATGACGGGAAAGGATCCGGCCTGTTTGAAGAGATCACCATGTTGCCGGAATACTATCCGACACGGTGCGAGAAAGAGATCCTGACTTATTTATGGGATAAACTGGAGTTGAATGCCGGGGATCTTCGCATCATTGAACTGGGCAGTGGCGATTGCTCAAAAATAAGGCTTTTGCTGACCTGTATACCTGAAGATCAGTTGCGCAATGTGTTTTATTATCCCGTGGACATCAGCGCCGTGGCGATCCGGGATGCAATCACCGACCTGCAAGAATCCTTCCCGAAACTCGAAGTCAAAGGCATTGCGGCCGATTTTACCAGCCAGTTACACATGCTTCCCAAAGGCGGAGCCAGGATGTTTTGCTTCTTCGGAAGCACAATCGGGAACCTGGACTCCGACGAGATCAATATGTTCATGACCGGGCTCGGTCGTGAAATGGCCAAAGGAGACCAACTCTTACTGGGGCTGGATATGGTCAAAGATATCTCTGTGCTTGAGAATGCTTACAACGACAAGCGCGGGGTAACTGCCATGTTCAACAAGAATATCCTGAATGTGACCAATGAACTGCTGGAGTCAGATTTTGATCCTGAAATGTTTGACCATAAGGCTTTTTATAATCAAAAGAAGCAGCGGATTGAGATGCATCTTCAGGCAAGGCGGGGTATGTGGATCAGTTGTAACAGCAATGGCACCCGGATCCAATTAAAAAAAGGGGAGACCATTCATACGGAGAACTCACATAAATTTTCTCCTGAACAAATTGAGCAACTGGGGGAAGCTGGAGGGCTCAGTGTCAAAGCCATTTATCCTGATTCGAAAGAATGGTTTGGTGTGGTTCACTTTGTGAAATGAGGGTGTATTGGCTGAAAAAGGTCACTTTCGGTCAGTGAGCTGAGTCAGCACCTCCATGTAGCTTTTTCCAACCGCATCAAATGTGAAATTTCCGGATAACGCTTTTTGTTCGGTGGCCATCTGATTCATCTCCACCGGATTTTTCCCGAAAACTTGCCGTAATGCGGTCAGAATCTCTTCACGGGAATGTGTGGCGGCCACCCCGCCTCCATACTGATTAAGGTATTCCCTTATCGCACTTCTGGCAGGGGTTACAGCCAGTATTGGCGTGCCTGAGAATGCCGACTCGGCAAATTTGCTCGGAAGGGCATGACTGAAAGGCATATCTGCTTCCAGAATGAGCACGGCCCCCGCATTGCTGACAATGTCCAAAGCCTCTTTATGAGGTACTTGCGGTTTTGTTTTGATGATGGCCCCCAATCCGTATTTATTCATGAGGGCCTGGATTTTTCTATGATGTTTTCCCACAAACAACACCCCTTCAAATGTTTCCGGGTTTTGTTCTGCAAAATCGGCAACAGCCCTTGAAAACGCCTCAGAGAGCCTTTTTGTGATACTCCCGAGGTGAACGAGATATCTGCTGGTGAGCCGCCTTTCAGGTTCAACAGCGGTTTCTCCGATGGGCGGGATGGCATAGCCCTTTCCGGAGAGCGAAATAATGTAAAATTTCTCTGTGATCTCAAGGCAGATTTCGGTGGGCATATGCACGGCATCGCATTGTTGAAGCACCTTTCTGAGTCCGGATGTATAGCCTTTTGGGATGAGTCTTTTGAGTTTACTACCATAAGGCGGGGGGAGCATGGTGGTGGGTTTGGGATCGCTGAATGAGGCCAGCCAGGGCAGGCCTGTGATTTTAGCCACCTTGAGCCCGGCAAAATGAGAGGAAACCGGATTGGAACTGCTGAAAATACAGTCAGGTCTCTCTGTTTCAGCCACCTCCAGTGCTTTGGTCACCGCCAACCGTGTAGTCCGGTCCATCCCCGGAAAAATACTTCCTGCCAGTTTGCCAATCAGTGACTTGCCCTTCACACCGCTTGCCGTATCCCTTGCCGGGTCAACATAAATGATACGCCCTGCCTGGTGGTTAAAATCGGCCAGTTTGTCATTCTGGCTGGTAATGACCGTTACATAGGCTCCCTGGCCCTGCAGGGCCCTGATCACTTTTGCCATCTGAATGGCCCTGGCTCCCTGGTTCTGCTTCCCGGTTAAAGTAATACAGAGGATATGCATGCCTGATACCAATCGTTTAGAGAATAATTATTGTCCGCCCACAGCTTTGCCCTTACGGCCTTTTTCTGCATGCCGGATACGGTAAAACCCGGGGACTTCCACGGCCGTTCCCTGTGTACCCAGCAGCCAGCGGAAAGTCCGGTCTTCGTAGCATTTCCTCCAGCGTTTTACCGGGCGATGATAATAAGAGATGTCTCCGCAATAACCACCCAGGCGGGCAGCATCACCCCGGGCAATCTGAAACCCGCCTACGGCCCGGGTTCTTTCCTCACGGTAGAAACGTTCTGGATCAATGTCCCGAATCATCCCTGCCTGTGTGAAGTCAGTAAAGAGTTCATCTTCGTTGGGCAGGAGCTCCGATACCATGTGAAACCGGGGGTAAACCAGCAGGTTTTGTTGATCCTGAAGCTGGTGGCTCAGCTGGTCAATGGACTGCTCACGAAACAACACATCGCAATCTGTAAAAAAGATCCAGTCGGCGTTGGTGTTTCTTGCTGCGAGGTTCCGGCCGATGGCCCTTCTGAGTAAATATTCTTTTTGTAACGGGCAAAAGTTCCAGTGAACGTTTTCCACCTGCTGCTTTTTAAAGTAATCAAGCACCTCCCTGGTTCGTTTATCGCCGGGCTCGTAATACACCGTCATGCACACCACGGTTTCTTTTGGTGGGAACAATACCAGGGAACTGAGCTGATAGGTCAGAATATTGGCATAGTTCCAGCAATGACTGACGATTTCCAGGTGTAAGGGGCTCCTGGTTGAAGCTTTCGCGGGCAGGGTGGAATAATCAGGTCCGAACCAGGATGCCGGAACACCGCCACTGGCGGCAAAACGGTAAAACCACTCAAACGCACCGTCAAGAAAAGAGGGTAGGGGTTTTGCTTTTTTTGGGGACGGGTGGCCCGGTTCACTGAATAAATCAACAAAACGCTCGTATTTGCGGTAAAACTTCTTTTTTTTCTCCGAATTGCAAAGCAGGTTGAGCTGCGCGGGGTAAGATCTCCAACCATGCCTTTTGTAGTCCACAATAACCGGCCTCCAGTGGTCTTCTGACAAACGCTGAACAAACACATTGGTGCCCAGCTGAAATGCATCAAAAAACCAAAGATTGTGTGCCTCAAACAAAGCCACAACCTTTTCCGCCTCTTCCCAAAAGCGCTTATTGGATACTTTTCCGTAGTCGCTTACGGGCAATGAATGTGTCCCGTCATAATCCATCAGGCGTTTGGTAACAAGATAGTCGCGGTCTGCCCGGATTACCGGGTTAAAATAAGGCTTAAGTGCTTCCGGCAGTTTACTGAATATCTTATATTCATCCTGATTCATCTTTCTCCGAAGAATATTCAGATGCAGCTTCTGCAGGATGGTCAGGTTGGGCTTCAGCTTTTTAACACACAACCCGGGCTCACTTTTTACGGCAAAGCATTCCCTGAAATGTCCTTCTCCGATTTTTTCGTCTAACTCTAACTCCTTCATCATGTCTTTTTAACGCAGCAAAAGTAAGAAAAATTCTTCCCCTGATCTGATATTCAGCCTGATCATTTCAAATCTGGTTATTGCAAATGGTGAGATTATTCTTGATGCATGGCGGAGGGGTGTACTTATCGAAACAGTAAAATAACACCCAGCACCATCACAATCAGCGCAAACACATAGCGTATCCGGCCTTCATTTCTTTCCGGACGGATATGGGTAAGCAGCCGGGGGCCCAGGAATGCGCCGGCGGCAGCCCCGGATCCCAGCTTGAGGATCAGCCCGGGATCGATCTCTCCCACAAAAAGATGTCCGCCAAAACCAGCCAGGGCATTGATGAATACGATCAGGACAGAGGTGCCGATGACCAGCTTAATGGGGAGCTGCAGGAGAAAGAGGCCGGCCAGAACCGTTGCGGTTCCGCTGGTTCCGAATAATCCTGCCACAGCTCCTGCGAACATCCCCAGTGAAGCCATCAGTAAAACCTGCTGAAGCCGGAAATCAGAGAAGGAATGAGGTGGAGGCATCTTCCTGCGGAGTTTACTTTTGGGGTTGTAAAGGGTTAACATCCCCAGTGCGACCAGGTAAACCCCGAAAGTACTGATCAGGGTGTCGGTTTCCATGATGCTGGAAATCCAGGCCCCGGTGACTGCTCCTGCCAGTCCGGCTGAGCCGAAAAGGATGCCGACCGGCATGTTGATGTTGTCGCGCCGGTAATGTTCAAACGAACCCACCAGTCCGATCGGAATCACAGCTGCCAGGGATGTGGCGATGGCCACCCTGGGCGATACCTGGAAGAAAAGGATCAGAATAGGGGGAAAGAAAAAAGCCCCGTTGCCTCCTACCATAGTGGATAAGACCCCTATGACGAAACCAATGAAAGGTAACCAGTAATGGTTGAGGTCGATGGCTGATTCGTAAATCACAGATTGCGGGGAATTTGGGTTGAATTTGGGTTGATCGTCCCTTTGGCCTGAGTTTCGGCGCAAGTTACAAAAGAAAGCCCTAAAAAAATAACCTCCGAAAATATTTGACAGGGATGGTTTCTGTTTTTACCGGCTTCATAATATGGCTTTGTGGTGCATCAGATATATTTTTGTTTAAAAAATAAAAAAAATTCATAAACAAAAAAACCTTTGATATCCGCATGAAATAGGATAAAAATTGTATTATGCTGCGATTCCATAAAAAAAATGTTTAATAAAATTAAACAAACGTTGAACAAAGAATAATTCCTGGGGTTTATGCTTGTGTTAAAACCAAACCATTAATTTAAAAATCATTTATCATGAAAAAGAACAAAACCATGAACCCCGGACGCAAACTGGCCTTTAAAGCGCTCTTGTTGTCCGCATTGG
>PWHO01000203.1 GCA_003555385.1 Bacteroidales bacterium | reverse complement strand
GCGGGTTCGACCTGGACGCTGTCGGTGTAATAAATCAGGCAAGCACTGAGGATAAAGGCCTGAAGGCTTCAGTGATCCCGAATCCTGCAAATGCAGACAGCAGGATCAGGCTGGATGTGCCGGAGGCCTCGGTCATCCGCATCAGCATCATCAATATGCAGGGGGCAATAATTTACGAGATGGAAAAAGTATTCACACAACAAGGGAGATATGTATTGGAAATGCCGCCGGTATCAATGGCCACAGGGATGTACATTTTAAGGGTCACCGCTACCCGGCAAACACATGCCGAACGTTTTTTCTTTGCAGAATAGACCACTGTCAGCCTCATAAACAACTGCAGCCTTAACCCGGCCAGAAAAAAACAGACCACCCAAACAACCTGAATCACCCATACTATGATACAACAATTCTTTCGCATATTTCCAGCCCTGATAGCAGCCACGCTGACTGCATTCCTTTTTTCATCCTGCGAAAAGGAGGACACGGAATCAGACAACGGCCTGCCGGATATTGTGCCCGGTGAAGGACTGTTTTTACTCAACGAGGGAAATTTCGGATGGGGAAACGCTTCATTAAGCTATTACGACAAGATAAACAAAGAGATCCATCATAACCTCTATCA
Organism: Bacteroidales bacterium; assembly: GCA_003555385.1. Classification (GTDB taxonomy): domain Bacteria; phylum Bacteroidota; class Bacteroidia; order Bacteroidales; family UBA7960; genus PUPG01. The sequence goes on along the minus strand of PWHO01000203.1, from coordinate 5,582 downwards.
GAAAGCCAACAACGAACAACCGGGCGATGTGCTTCAGTCCGCACATATCACAGGCAACGAACTTTGGCTGATTGTCAATAACTCCGGCAAGGTAATAGTTGCAGATCCGGTCAGCCTGGAACACACACATGTCATATCCGGTCTCACCTCCCCGCGTTACATGACCACGGCAGCAAACGCGACAGGGTACATCACTGATCTGTATGCCGGGAAAGTACACATTGTTGACACGGAACAGAAAACGGTTAAGGGATATGTGGAAGTGGACGGTTGGACAGAGGAAATCATTATGTTTGGCGATTACGCAGTAACCACAGGGGTAGAATCCGGCCGCATTTATGCCATTGATACAGGAACAAACGAACTCACCGACAGCCTGGACGTACCACCCGGCCCTGTGTCCATGACCACAGATCATCAGGGCCACCTTTGGGTGCTGGCAGGAGGAGACCCCCTGATCAAAAACCGGCCGATGCTATACCAGGTGGATAAGGAAAGTTTCACAATCCTGGGCGAACACCCCCTGCCGGGCGAAGAAACCACGTTCAGCCGCCTGGTCAGCTGCCCTGATGGCAAAACGCTCTATTTCCTTGGCGGGGATGTATACAGTATGTCGGCAGATCCGGAAGCGGCCTCACCTGAGTTATTCATAGAGGCTGACGGACGAATCTTCTATGGCCTGGCTGTGGATCCTGACAACGGAGACATCTATGTGTCAGACGCAGTGGACTACGTACAGCGGGGCCAGATGCTACGACATAACCCGGACGGCAGTTTAACCGACATTCAGGATACCGGTATAATACCAGGCGGATTCACTTTTTACTAAAAGGTTCACTTTTAACCGGCAGCATCACTTTTTACCGGGGATGGGGCTTTTTTCTTAATTTTGTCATCATGCATAGTCTGTCTGAATCCGTATTCCGCTGCTATCCGGGAAAACTTTTTTCCCTGCTGATGCTTGCTGCACTGCTCCTTTCAGGTTGCCAGGAAGATGAGGTATGCGAGGAAATCACCGCCAACCCATTACGGATCGCCTTCTACCTGGCCGGGCAGGATGAGGAAATAAGAGCTCCTGTAGACTCACTCACCGTATACGCCATTGGAAGACCTGAAGACAGGATTTACGACCGTGAAAGTGCCGTATCCCTCATTGAAGTCCCCCTTAACCCCGGTGAAAACACCAGCGGGTTTGTGCTCGCTTTTGAGCATACAAATGACACCATAATGCTGGATTACAGGCGTGATGTACACCTGATATCCGTCGAATGCGGGTTTACCATGTTTTTTGATATCACTGAAGTCAGTTATTCCACCAATAAATTGACATCCCTGGTTATTGCAAACGAGCGTGTAACAAATATCTTTGATGAACATATTCAAGTATTTATTCCTGATCCCGGCAATGATAACGGCAATGAATCTGAGCCTGGCAGCCAGCGAAAATGACACGATTTTTCACCCTGCTTTGCGTATAGGGGTTGATGTGTCCGGGTTTGCCAGGCAGATCATTGAACCGGAGGTGTTTCCCATAGAGGTTTCCGTCGACTTCGAATGGAGAGAAAACCTCTTTGCCGTGGTGGAAGGAGGAATGCTTACCGCCAATATGGAGAGGGAAACCCATCAGTATACAGCTGACGGCTTTTTCGGACGGGCCGGTGCGGACTATAACCTTTTGCAACTCATCACAGACCCGTCCAATGATGCGATACTGGTGTCATTGCGGTACGGCTACAGCCGGTTCCGGCAGGAGGCACCGCTTATCATTATTCCCGACGGATACTGGGGAGACCACCAGACTTCTGTTGATGCGGATACATATCAGGCCCATTGGATGGAAGCGGGAATCGGCCTGAAAACGGAGGTCTTTCGCAATTTCTTCATTGGCTGGAGCCTGAGGGGAAAAATTTTACTGAGCGCCACTTCCGAACCGGAAATGGATCCCTACTATGTGGGAGGCTACGGAAGCTCCGGCGGCAACACTGCCATGACACTCCATTACAGTTTATACTATCGTTTCCCGATCAGATAACCCATCCACTTGTCGATAAATAAACGTCAATCGACAGATAACGACAATCACCAGACTTCATAAAACGGCATCAACGCGGCAAACATGAAAATTTGCACGATAAATTTTTTTACATGCAGGAATTTTTATAAATTGTGGGCATAAACAGGCATTTAACCACCATCAAAATTCTCACCATGGACACTGCCGATCAAACCCCCTTTCTGGTATCCACCGATTTTTCTGAAGTCAGCGATCACGCGCTGGAACATGCAGCTGTGCTGGCCAGGCACTTCGGGGCCAAAATCCTGCTGATACATGTCATTGATAAATACACCCGCAGGATGCTGAAACGGGAAAACCAACCAGAAGATTATGTAGCCGAAAAATTATCCGGCCTCGCCAAAGAGGCCGCTGAAAAATATCAACTGGAGGTAAGCCCGATCGTCAAAAAAGGCAAAGTATGCCAATCGATTGCTGACTCTGCCAAAGAACACGGGATCCTTTTTCATTTCCTTGGCACCCACGGGAAAAAAGGGCTGCAGCACATCACCGGCAGTTTTGCCCTGAAGGGGGTCAAACGATGCCCCTGCCCGGTGATCGTGATTCAACAACCAGCCGGAAACATCACCTATAAAAAAATTGTTTACCCATTGGATCTGCAGCCAGGGTCCAGGCAGAAAGTCAAGTGGGCCAAAATTCTTCACCGGAAGGCAGGCAGTCATTTTGATATCTTTGTGGATAACTACGGCGACAAAGACACCGACCGCAAGCTCAATGCCGACCGCAAGCAGGTTGTGGAAATATTGGACCACAACAAAGTGTCGAATACCGTATTCTGTTCAAGCCCGGGCGGGTCGTTTGCAAAACATGTATTGAAATTTGCCAGGGAAGGGGATGCGGAGGCCATCATGATCACCTCCGACCCCGACAAACTGACCTGCAACCCTTTCAACAAGGAGGAGGAAAGAGTCCTTTACAACAAGGAAAATATTCCGGTTATGTTCATTAACTCCCGAAACCTGAGCCTGGTAATTGGCGGACCATAACCGAAACACCCACACGGAACACCAACCAAAGCCGGTCCTGTCCCGGCTTTTTTCGTAATTTTACGCTTCCCTGAAAAACACGGATCATTTTCAAATTTGTGAAAGCCCATGAATGCAGAAGAAGCAAGGAAGCGTATTGAGGAACTCTCCGGAAAAATCAATGATCACAATTACCGGTATTATGTGCTGACAGATCCGGTCATCAGCGACTTTGAGTTTGATCAGCTGGTGGAAGAACTGATTTCACTGGAAAAGCGTTTCCCGCAGTTTCTTGACAAAAACTCCCCCAGTCAGCGTGTCGGCGGACAGATTACGAAAAAATTCCCGGCTGTAAAGCACAAATACCCCATGCTTTCCCTGAGCAACACATACAGCAGGGAAGAATTGAACGCTTTTGACCAAAGGGTACGCAAAGCCCTGGACGAGTCTTACGAATATGTATGTGAACTCAAGTTTGACGGTGTAGCCATCGGATTGACTTACCGGCAAGGCGAACTGCAAAGAGGGGTCACACGGGGAGACGGAGTGCAGGGGGATGAAATTACCACCAACATCAAAACCATTCCGAGTATACCGCTTAAACTTGAACCCATCAAAGATGTTCCGGAGTTTGAAGTACGCGGTGAGGTTTACATGCCACACAAAAGTTTCATGCAACTCAATAAAGCCAAAGAGGATAAAGGAGAGGCAATATTTGCAAACCCGCGAAATGCCGCTGCCGGCAGCCTGAAACTGCAGGACTCGGCACTGGTAGCCCGCCGGCATCTCGATTGTTTCATATACGGGGTACTGGGTGAAGACCTCCCCTTCGACAATCACTGGGACAGTTTAAGCACCCTGAAAAAATGGGGGTTCAAGGTGTCAGACCGCGCAGCAAAATGTACCGGGATTGAGGAGGTCTTTCGGTTTATCACAAACATTGAAGCCGACCGCGGCCACCTTCCCTTTGACATCGACGGCGTGGTCATCAAGGTTAACAGTTACAGGCAACAGGAAAAGCTTGGTTATACCAGCAAGTTTCCCCGCTGGGCGATCTCCTACAAATTCCAAGCTGAACGTGGTCTTACCAAACTTATTGATGTGGTTTACCAGGTGGGCCGTACCGGGGCGGTAACACCGGTAGCTGTACTGGAGCCGGTTACAATTGCCGGAAGCACCGTCAGACGTGCCTCCCTTTACAACCAGGACAGGATGGAAGAACTGGGCCTGCACAAAAAAGACAGTGTGTATGTGGAAAAAGGTGGCGATATTATTCCCAAAATCGTCGGCGTGGACAAATCTTTGAGACCCGCTGACGCCAGCCCTGTGCGCTTCGTTGAAAATTGCCCTGAATGCGGGACTTCTCTGAACCGGGACCACGGAGAAGCCGCGCATTATTGCCCCAATTCCGGGGAATGCCCGCCTCAGATCCAGGGCCGTATAGAACATTTCATCAGCAGGAGAGCGATGAATATCGACAGCCTGGGCCAGGGAAAAACGGAGCTTTTGATCAGAAAAGGTAAGATCAGTAACATTGCTGATTTATATGATTTAAGCCATGACGACCTGATCGGCCTGGAAAAAACCATCACTGACCCGCAAACCGGCAAAAGCAGGACCCTCAGCTTCAGGGAAAAGACCGTCAGCAATATTTTGGATGCCATCCGGGCATCAAAAGAAGTTCTGTTTGAACGTGTGCTTTATGCACTGGGTGTCCGCCACCTTGGAGAAACCATGGCACGTAAACTGGCAAGGCATTTTGGCAACATTGATAACCTGATGCGTGCCGGCAGGGAGGAGCTTCTGCAGGTAGACGACGTGGGAGATAAGGTGGCATCAAGCATTGTGGCCCATTTCAATGATCCGGAAAACAGGGCGATTTTGGATCGCCTCAGGAAAGCAGGGCTTATTTTTTCCTGTGAAGAAACGCCTGCTTCATCTTCCAAAGATAACCTGTCAGGGATGGCATTCGTGATTTCCGGGGTATTTCATCAGCACAGCCGGGATGAGATCAGGCAACGCATAGAAAACTTCGGTGGTGAAGTTAAAAGCAGTGTTTCCTCAAAAACAGATTACCTGGTGGCGGGAGAAAACATGGGGCCGGAGAAAAGAAAAAAAGCCGAAGCCCTGGGTGTTCCGGTAATCAGTGAAGAAGAGCTGCTGAACATGATGAACTCAATCCTGTGACACCTCCAGCAACATTTTCCTGTAAAGATTAAACACATTGGCCCTGGAAACAAAACCCTTGTACTGACCGTTTTCCAGCACGGCCATATTCCACAAACCGGCATCCCGGAACTTCTGCATCACAGTATCCATACTGTCCTCCATATGAACAGTTGCCCTGGGTTGCACCATCAGGTTATGCACTTTCAGGGTGTCATACTGACTGCGGTCAAACATGATTTCCCGGACATCATCCAGGCGCACCAGCCCAAGGAAGTTATTTTCTTCGTCCGTAACGGGGAAAATGTTCCGGTTTGCCCTGGCAATTACCTGCACCAGCTCGCCCAGGGTCATTTCCGGGGATAACTTATTGAAGT
>PWHO01000005.1 GCA_003555385.1 Bacteroidales bacterium | reverse complement strand
TGACACAAGTTAAAAAGCTATAATTTACAAAGGTACGCTTTCTGTCAATCCCTCCAGACCACATATTTTTGTTACTTTTGTGGCAACGCAGACCAGGAGATATTATGCTGAGAATCATTGCTACATTTATAATTATCTATTTAATATTCAGGGTTTTAACCACTGTTGTTTTTCCCTGGATCGCCAAATGGTACATCAGAAGGTACCAGAAACGTTTTTACCGCAACAACCCACAGGCGCAACAGGCTCGCCGCAAGCGAAAAAACGGAGATGTTCATATTTCACGTATGGATGACAAAAGGAAACCCGACACGGATCAGCTCGGGGAATATGTAGATTACGAAGAGATCAAGGAAGAAAAAGAATAGTTCCGGCTTGAAGAAACCCATCCACTAAACTTTGCATCAATGAAAGACCTGCGCCCGAAACAATTCATGCCTTATCTGGCGGCCATCATCATTTTCCTCATCCTGACCATCGCATATGTTAGCCCTATACTTGAAGGCAGGCAGCTCATGCAACCCGATATTGTCAACTGGCAGGGAATGGCCAAAGAAATCGCTGACTTTCGCGAGGAAGCCGACGAAGAGCCACTTTGGACAAACAGCATGTTCAGCGGCATGCCTGCTTTTCAGATCTCCGTTCAATGGGCCAACAATATCTCAGACTTCTTTCATGATGTCATGACCTTGTGGCTGCCGCGACCGGCTGATATGATATTCCTCTACTTTGCAGGCTTTTTTATTTTTATGCTGCTGCTTAAGATACATCCGTGGATCGCACTGGCGGGGTCCGTGGCTTTTGCCTTCTCTTCCTATCATTTCATTATTCTTGAAGCCGGGCATAACTCCAAAGCTGTAGCCATCGGATACATGGCCCCGGTGATGGGTGCCATCATATATACCTTCAGGGGACACCTTCTGGGCGGAGGCTTGCTTTTTGCCATTTTTATGGGATTGCAACTCTTTGCCAATCATTTCCAGATCACGTATTACCTGGGGCTGATCGTGGCCATCTACGGAGCCATTCAGCTATATGAACATATCAGGGAAAAGCAAACAACTGCTTTCCTGAAAAAATTCGGGATACTTCTCGCCGGGCTGGTAATCGCCACAGGCATCAATATCGGCAATTTCTGGGGCACCTATTCCTATACTTCTGAAACCATGCGGGGAGGCACCGAGCTTACCATTGGTGACCAGACAGCCACCGGTGGGCTCAGCAAGGAATACATCACCAACTGGAGCTATGGCATAGAAGAAACGTTCACCTTACTCATCCCCAACGCAAAAGGTGGCGCCACCGGACCACTGGGAGACCATGACAAGGCCATGGAAGCCGTGGAACCGAACTACCGTGGCATCGTAGGCAGCGAGAACAGCTATTGGGGCAACCAGCCGTTCACCTCCGGACCGGTGTACGTCGGGGCTGTGGTTCTGTTCTTCTTTTTGCTATCGTTGTTCTATTTGAGGGGGCCGCTTAAATGGGGGCTGCTGGCAGCCATCATTCTGTCAGTCATGCTGGCATGGGGGAAAAACTTCATGCCGCTGACCGATTTCTTTATCAATTATGTGCCGGGGTATGACAAATTCAGGGCAGTGTCCATGACCCTGGTCATTGTGGAATTCTGTATACCGGCGCTGGCTTTCCTCGGGCTGTATAAACTCTGGACAAACCCATCCGGGGTAAGCATAAAAGGGCAACCCTTCTTAACCGCACTGGGGTTCACAGCCGGCCTCTCCCTGTTATTTTACATTGCCCCCAGGGCATTTCTATCTTTTACCAGCCAGATGGAAAACCAGGCCTTTGCCGACCTGATGGCACAGGAAGCGGGGATGTCAGTCCAAATACAACAGGTCATTCAGGAGCTGGAAAATGCGCGTATCGTCCTGTTCAGGGCTGATGCCCTGCGCAGTTTCCTGTTTGCGGCCCTGGCAGGCCTGCTCACTTTACTGTTTGCTTATAAAAAAATTGGCCGGGGTGTGTTTATTGCACTTGTGGTGCTGTTACTGGTCATTGACATGTGGCCGGTGAACCGTCGCTATCTGAACGATGATCATTTTGAACGCAGGCGCGTCGTCGAACGCCCCTACCCGCTTCGTACGGCAGATCAGTATATTCTGCAGGATGAAGACCAGTTCAGGGTGCTGGATATCAGTGAAAGTACTTTCAACAGTGCCAGGACTGCTTACCACCACCATGCCATTGGCGGATACCACGGCGCCAAACTGCAACGCTACCAGGACCTGATCGACTTTTATCTTCAGGACGACGTACAGACACTGCGCACCATGACCAATGAAGAAGAAGCGGCAGAATTACTGGAAAACAAACCGGTGCTCAATATGCTGAACACCAGGTACGTGATCTATAACCCGGACGGGTCTCCGCTGCGCAACCCCCACGCGCCGGGGAATGCCTGGCTGGCAAATGAATTCCGTATCGTGGAAAATGCCGACGAAGAGATCCTGGCCCTGGATGAACTTGACCCTGCCAGTATGGCCGTCGTCGACCAGCGATTTGCTGAGTTCCTGGAAGGAAAAACCTTTGAACCGGACACGGATGCAACCATACATCTGACCCACTATCAACCCAACGAACTGGTCTACGAATACCAGGCCGGCAGTGAGCAGCTGGCCGTCTTTTCAGAGATCTATTACCCTGACGGATGGGATGTGAAGATCAATGGTACGGAAGCCGAACATTTCCGGGTCAATTATATTCTCCGTGGGATGGTACTTCCGGAAGGGGAACACACCATTACGTTCTCCTTCAGACCCGCACCTTATTACACCGGACAATATATTGCACTGATTTTCAGTACCATAATGGCTGCAGGGATTATCGCCTATGCATGGCTGCAGTTCAGGAAAATCCGGTGCCGGAAGCAGGCGGAAAACAGTGATCATTCCTGACCAACAGTGATCATTCCTGACCATGAAAAAAGTCCTTGTCATCACCTATTACTGGCCACCCGGAACCGGCGCAGGCGTCTTCCGTTGGCTGAAGTTCTGCAAATACCTGCGCGGGCATGGCTGGGAACCTGTGATCTATACCCCAGAAAATCCGGAGTCTCCCGGCCATGATCCCACACTGGAGGAGGAGCTGCCGGAAGGGATACAGGTTATTCGCCACCCGATATGGGAGCCTTACCGGTTTTATAAACTGCTGACAGGACAAAAAAAAGAGGAAAAAATTCAATCCGGTTTTCTTAGTGAAAACAGAAAGCCCGCCATCACAGACAAAATATCGACCTGGATCCGGGGCAACCTGTTCATCCCGGATGCCCGGAGATTCTGGATCAACCCTTCCGTAAGTTTTCTGACCCGGTGGCTGGCCAAACATCCGGTTGATGCTATGGTTACGACCGGCCCGCCCCACAGCCTTCACCTGATCGGCCTCAACCTGAAAGAAAAGACAGGGATTCCCTGGTTGGCCGACTTCCGTGACCCCTGGACACAGATTGACTATCACGATAAGCTTATGCTTTCCGGGTGGGCAGATCGCCGGCATCAACGACTGGAAACAACAGTACTCTCCCGGGCAGACGCGGTGACCACCGTCAGCCGGCACTGCGCCCTTGGCCTGGAAACCATCGGCCGGCGAAAGGTGGAGGTGATCAGCAACGGATTTGACTCCGATGATTTTCCTGACCTGCCCGAATTCAATTATGAGCGCTTCCGGATCACCCATCTTGGCTCCATGAATGCCGACCGCAACCCGGAAATGCTCTGGCGGGTCTTGCAAATCCTGGTGAAGGAAGATCCTTTTTTCAGAGACTATTTGCATATCCGGCTGACCGGTAAAACAGATATCACGGTGAGGAAGAGCCTGGAGGATGCAGGCCTTATGCCCTACACCACATTTACCCCACCCCTTCCGCACCGGAAGGCCCTGGCCCATGCAGCGGACAGTGCCATCCTGCTTCTTCCCTTAAACAATACCCCGAATGTGATGGGAATTACCACAGGCAAGCTGTTCGAGTATATGGGTCTCAGGCGGCCCGTGCTGTGTATCGGTCCTCCTGAAGGAGATGCGGCAAAGATCATTTATGAAACCCGCAGTGGTGTGACGGTGGATTTTCATGATGCGGAACAATGCAGGGCAATACTGGTGGAGTGGGCTGCACGTTTCCGGGAAAAAGAACTGTCACCCGTTGATCAAACCACAGGCCAATACGACAGGAGAGCACTGACCAAAACGTTGGCTGCGCTGCTGGATTCAATGACAGGATCTCAGCCTAGAACGGAAAGAAATACGGAATAAGAAACGTGGCCAGTATCCAGAAAATCACATTCAGCGGAATCCCCACACGCATAAAGTCCATGAAACGATAACCCCCGACACCATATATCATGGTATTTGTCTGATAACCAACCGGAGTCATAAAACTGGAAGAGGCAGCAAAAGTGATGGCCATCAGAAAAGGCCTGGCATCCACATTCAGCTCAACCGAAGCGGCTATTGCTATGGGAGCCAGCAAAACGGCACTGGCATTATTGCTCATGGTTCCAGTCAGGATCATGGTGACAATATACAATACAGATAAAATTGCCATGGGGCCCAGTGAACCCGAAATTTCGATCAGGGAATGGCTGATCAGTGAGGCGGTTCCGCTCACATCCATTGCCACGCCCAGGCTGAGGGCACCGGCAAGCAAAAAGATCACTTTCCAGTCGATGGCCAGGTAAGCCTCCTCCATACTGATACATCTCGTCAGCACCAGCACCATGGAGCCAATGATGGCTGCCATCATAATGGGAAGAATGTTAAAAGAAGCCAGGGCAATGACACCGATCATGGTCACAACCACAGTAAACATCTTATCCCTCCTGTATTCGGGCAAATCCACCTCTGAAACAATCAAAAACGTGTTTCTGCCCCGCAGCTCCAGTTGCTGAAGGTTCTGCAAATGATCCTTATCCACTTCAATCAACAATGTATCCCCCGCCCGCAACTGGGTAGCCACCACCTTATCCCGCATCAGCTCACCCCGGTGCCTGATGGCCAGCACGGTCGCCCCGTACTTCTGCCGGAAGCTTAGCTCCTTTACCGTCCTTCCCTCAAATGGGCTATTGGGTGCAATCACCGCCTCCACAAACACAATCCGGCTGTCCTTCTTTTTATCTCCTGCTAACTCATCCAGTGATTTGAACTTGGCATCACTCTTAAGGGCAATTCCCTCCCTTTCTTTGAGGGCCTTGATCTTTTCCACGTTACAACGAACCTTTAATACATCGCTGCGCTCAAGTATCAGATCCTCGGAAGGCATAATGAACGCATTGCCCTTGCGGTTTACTTCCAGGATGTCCAGATCCAGTTTCTTTACAAGGGGAGATTCTTTAATGGACTTGCCCACCGAAGCGGAATTTTCCAGCAGCACAATTTCCGTCAGATAGTCTCCCATCCCGAATTTTTTCATCAGCCCGTCGTCCACACCGCGGTCAGGGATCAACCGTATCCCTATAAGCATCATATACAGCAATCCCACGCCAAAAAAGATCAGGCCCATCTTGGTCATCTCAAACATGGAAAAGGGTTCGAGGTTATTTTCGGCAGCTACCCCACTGACCAGGATGTTGGTGGAGGTTCCGATCAGGGTACACACCCCCCCGAACATGGACGCAAAAGATAAGGGCATGAGCATCTTGGCGATGCTTAACTTAGACTGGGCCGCTGCCCCGACCAGGATGGGAATAAAAATGGCCACCACCGGGGTGTTGTTGATGAAGGCTGAAATAACACCAACAGTCAACATTGTGACAAAAATCCCTATCCAGAAATTATATTTGAAAAGTACCGCAATCCGGTTTCCGATACCAACCACCGCTCCCGATTTGAACAATGCCGTACTGAGAATGAACATGAAAGCCACGGTGATGGTGGCAGAATTGCTGAAGCCGGAAACCCCCTGCTGGGGAGTCAGTACGCCGCTAACCACCAAAACCGACATGGCCACTATGGCGACCACATCCACAGGGATGCGCTCAGTGGCAAACATCACCACTGCGCCCAGTAACACAATCAACACAATACCGATCTCAAGGGTCATCCCGGCGTAAGAATAAGTTGAATGCTACAAAGGCCTAAAAATACAAAGATATGGGGAATAGAAAAAATTTAAGAAAAATCCATTCGGAGATGGGGCTCTGGTGCGAATTGATCAGGCGACGATCCATTTTATTGCTTCAAATTTCAACCGCTTATCCGAATCGTAACC
>PWHO01000279.1 GCA_003555385.1 Bacteroidales bacterium | reverse complement strand
CTCATCAATATAGATGACCGAAGGCGTGTTTTTGCTTGCGAGTTCAAACACGTCTTTCAACCTTTCAAAGGCCACTTCCTCATTTTCAAAGACCATTTTATCAGCAGTTACAGGATAAAAGGGGATGTCGATTTCGTTTGAAAGCGCTCTAATCAGCATGGTTTTACCAGTACCGGTGGGGCCATATACCAAAATACCTTTAGGCAAGGTTCCACCGAATTTTGTAAATTTATCGGGATCATTCAAGATCTCGATTAGCTGGTTCAGTTCCTTCTTTTCAGCTTCAAGGCCGATAATATCTTTAAAATAAATGCGATGCTGTTCATTGATTGGCTGCATTAAGATTCCTTTCTAATATAAGTTTATTTATCGCCATTTCCTTTAAAAATAAAAGATAGAAGTGAAACTCAATTATAATCGAATTTTAATGTCGATAATCTTGTAAGTTTCACTTCTATCAGTTTTGTTATAAATATGATTAAGTTGTGTTCTTTATTAACGGATAGGCTTTTATGATGCTGTCAACCTCCGGTTTTAATAAGAGGTTTTTTTCAAGCAAGGCTTGCACAATAGCTTCCAACGTAGTGGCATTCGCTTTAATGGTTTCAGAACACGATAAGGCAATATCTTGAATCATTCCTGAAATTGTTTCATCAATCAAATTGTTATAGTGCTCTGAAATTGGTTCTGAGAATAACTTCTCTTTCCCAAAGTACCTTAATCCTAGATCGCTCATTCCGGTTTGCTTTACCATATGTGTGGCGATATTGGTCGCTCTTTCAATATCGCTTTCAATGCCCATGCTAAGACTGCCACACATGATTTTCTCACTGACTGGTCCTGCTAACAATATGGCGATCATGGTTTTCAACTCTTCTTCATTCAACAACTCACCCCGCTCGAATTTTCCATAACTCATATGACCGTGGGAGTCGCTCGTTTTGGTGATGCTTACTTTGTTGAAGTTTTCACCATCCATAAGGGCATATTGCATTAAGGCGTGTCCGGCCTCGTGGATTGCGGTTCTTATTCTGGTTTCTTCTTTCCGGTTGTCTTCTTTTTTCATTATGCCGAGATTTTGCCGGTCAATCGCAGTAATGAAATCATCCAACGTTAACTGTTTTTGATCTGTCTTTACCACGTTGATGATGGCGTCACTCGTTATTTGCTTTATTTCAGCTATCGTTTTACCGGTAATGAGATTAGCAACTTTTTCTAAGGATAAAGCTGAATCATGCGCAATGTTTTTGGTAAGATTTCTCAACACATCAAAGCGAACATCGGCATCTGGAAGGTCTAACTTGATCGTCTTGTCAAAACGTCCGGGTCTAAGCAGTGAAGGTGGGATGAATTTGATTCGATTGGTGGCGGCCAAAACGAAGACTTGATTGTTTTGGTAAAAACCGTCCATCAAACTGAGTAGTTGATTGACCAGCACCGTGTTGCAATCATAAGGTCTATTGCATCCGAGAAACGAATCGAGTTCATCGATAAAGACAACAGAAGGGGTTTTTTGCGAGGCTTTTTCAAACATTTTCACAAGACAATTCGATTGTGCCGAGGTATCCTTATCTTTAAATTCATTAGCAATGATGGTGTGGAAAGGTAAAGCGAACTCTTTTGACAGGATTCTTGCAAGCAACGTTTTACCAGTTCCGGGTTCCCCAGATAGGATAACACCTTTTGGCAATATGGCGCCAAGTTCAGTGTACTTCTCAGCATCGGACAGGATTGTGAAAATAGTTCTAACCTCATCAATCTCTTCTTTTAAACCAAATACATCAGCGAATGTTACGTCTTCAGCTTGTGTTTGTTTTTCGATCATAGGCCTCCTATTTTTTATTTATCTTTAAACCGGTTTTATTAAAGCCACCGGTGATAAAGACCGTCAAAATCTTAATGATAGTTTGGTGCAGGTTATCAAACGATAAAACATATAATAAGGCAATTGTACATACAATGGAGGTTATAATTACACGCAGACACAAGCGTCATTATGAAGGAAAGCTTTATGTAGTAGAGGAAACAAAAATGACCAGCAATTTCTACTAATGTATACTTCGCTAATCATTGTTTTTTGAGCCCTTTACTATGTCAAAGACCTAGTATGACTGTCATATTATTATGTAATGGGTTGAATAAGCATACCCGATAAAAATTTTATTATAAATAAATATAAAAGTCAATAAGTTTTGATTAATACATGCAAATTAGTCAAAACTTATGTCGGTTAGTTTTTTTAAGGAGCAATACTTTACCCGTTTAAATCATAAAATGAGCCTTCACTCATTAAGATAATGAATAGATAGCAATCATATATCAAAAAGATTTCTTTTTTTTCGAGAAATTTTCATGTCTGGCGTCACTTCACCAATTAAGAGTCTGGAGTTGGGATTATGTCTTATTGTATTTTTATCAATCAGCCCCTCGTTATAGTTTGCATAGCAATAGGAGCATTTATTTCTGCAAGAATTATAAACGCCAATATCAATACTTTGAACACACCCACATTCTTTTCGTTGGTTTGGGTCTTTCTTATGAGTGATATTGTTATTGTTAGTAATTTCACCAATAAGCTTATTATCTATACATTTCGCGTGATTTATACCATAATGACTTAAATCAATTTTCTCTGAACATGTTTCGATTATAAGATTATATTTCTTAGCAACAGGAACAAAGTTTCGAATTAAAGAATCAATATTTTTAGAATTCATCTCATAAATGCCATGTTTAGATTGATTCTTTTTTGCTGTTCTATAAAGATCTACAAAACTAATAATACATTTTTGGGTGTAATCTGCTAGTTTTTCTGCGAGTTGCTCAAAATTTCTTATATGAAAATCTATATCATACTTATCGTTCAAAATAATCGGATCATATCTCCAGATAATCTTTTTTGTACCAATTATTTTAGATAGTTCCTGGAAATTACGAATAATCGTTTCTCTTTTTTTTGACATTCGAGGCTCTAAATCGAAACCATAAGCATTGACAGTAATTTGAAAGTAGTAATGATAGTTCGTTAATTCTTCTAGTCTATTTAAAAACTTAGTCGGGTCTTTTGTCCAAAATACAAAGCAATCAACGTCCTCTTCTTTCAAACTAACTTCAGTAATTTGATTTTTATTAAATGGATTTTGATTGTAAACAATCTTTTCCCGTAGTCGGTTAAAAAACCACGCAGCATAACAATCTGGTATATCAGTCCTTCTACTAACCGAAATAATCATAAAATGTACCTGCCTCTTTTTGCAATATCTCATATCGACTGTTTGGATTGAAAGTTATTCTTCGGCGTGCATAACAATCATCTTGCTCTTCACAATACATAAATTGTTGATTACAATGATCTGTGATGTATCGATCCCATGATTTATAAAGAATCTCTTCCACTCTTCGCTCAGTTTTAGTCTCAAAGCATCTGTCTATCGCATCAACTTTCAACCAGCTACTAAGCCTTGAATAATCATCATCTTGATTCTTATTCCCACCATACGCATAAATGCAACCTATAATCATATCATTTTCCAGTTTTTTTACTTTTTTAGCGATTCTAGTCTTTTCTTCGCGATTATTTGTATAAATTTCATTTAGAACTCGGGAGAAAAGAATCAGATCTTGCTTAAGTAAAAACGAATCCTGCAAATCGCTGAACTTTTTAACAAAATGATTCAGGTACTTTATTTTTTTATTAAGTTCTATTTTTGGATAATATCCCCACTCTATAGGGTCAACAGTTGTAAGCTCAAAATTTGAATACTTATGTGCTTTTTGATCGGTTATAGCATAATTTAGGCCCATAATATCCGCGTTATTTCCCGACCCTACTATTAGAATTCTTTTGATGTGCTTGTTCTTCGATAATATTTTATTGAAAAATTCCGCACTATCTAATGCATAACGATACATAAACCTGTAAGAATAATGCAGCGCTGAATCTAGTTCTTCATATCTTAAATCACCAAATTCTTTTATGTGACACAAATTGATTTTCTTTTCTTTTGCTAAATTCCAAATGTCATCATAGACATTCAGTATGCTGTGTTCTTTCTCACCACGCGAGTCACTAACGATGTTCATATAACGATAAAATGGTTCGAATAATCTGTTTTGTTCGACCAGTTTTTCAGAATCATAAATATTATGGGGTTCGAACTGATAACCACCTTTCGAAAAATCTAAAGTGGTTTTATAAACAGCTCCTTCATCCTCAAATAACCATTCTTCTAAAGCATGTCTCGAAAATTTTCTCTCAGTCAATTTTTGGTTCTTATGATAGGATTGAAGTTCTCCATTGACACCCTCAATGTCCATGATTTCTAAAGTCAACACACTATTCTCATCTACTACTTTCATTTTTCCGTAACACCAATGATAAAAACAACGATTTATAATTGACATAAACAGTAATTATAGCAAACTCTTCTGAGTCTACTACTTCCCTCCTTACTCCATGAAGAAATCACTGAATGTTTCCTCGATTGGAAATCAGAAATGCCTTCACGCTTTTTATAGCTTTTTTCAATCCTGACTTAGTGATTTTAAGTTCATCATTTTGGGTTTGAATCTTGATTGTATACGGATACCCTTCCTCGTTTTTTAACAACTCCAATAATGAGCTGTAACTTCCAATCCCTCGCATTTTATGAGGGACCGGCCCTACTAGAATACAATCATATTTATCTGAATATTGAATCTCACTTATGTTGAATTGTGGCAGCTTTGCATAGTCTAATTGTAAGTCTATATTATTCTTGTTGAAACCTTCTACTTTAAATATGCCTGAAAGATCATTTTCTTTCACTTGAGAGTCTCCTATAACCAAAATACGCGTATCATAAAAATCGTATTCTTCCGAACTCAGTTCTTTAGAGACAGGTGTTGCAATTGCAGATAGTTTATCTTTACAGTATTTCAATTGACCTTCAAGCAAAGCAATCTTATCTCTCAACTCATCTGGAGACAGTTCGTCGGTTTTAGACTCTTCATTTGCCTCTCGATCAGGGATGGTATAACCCATAACCGATTCACTTATCAGGTCACTGGTCGTTTCCTTCAACCCTGATAAATCAGCAAATGCTGATTTTAAGTCCATAAGGCTATGTTCAAGGTGTATGTTTATCGATTTCAAGTAACTCGATATCTCATTGAACGATGAGATATAATCGGATTCCGGTATAGGATATATGTTCATTTTTGCTTTAGCCAAAGCCTCATATAATGATAAATAGAGGAAGTTTTTTAAGGTGTCCAGATTAAAGTTATCATTGACCAAAGCATTGACTTTATCCATAAAAACTTTTGGATGTGATAAGGGGTTTAAAGGGTCTTTTTGAATGAATATCAGTAAATCGTAATATTTAAACCAAGTTTCACTTCCATAATCTTTCAATGCATGCTGAATCAAGTTTGATGCTTGACGATATTTAGAATAATAGACACAATATTGTAAATATTTTTTAATTCTGTCGAGTTCTAGATGATTAGTCACATCTTCAAATCGAATTTTACTAATGCTTTGCTCGAGTTTTTCAACCTCTTCTTGTGAAAGAAGTTTATCTAGATGTTTCTTCATAGACTTTCTCTCCCGTTCAAGATTTTAAGAAGTTGTCAATATTCTCGTAAATGTGTTTTGCTTCTTCAGTTTCCAAGTCATGTTTCTTCCCATCGATCAGGTTATCGTACAATTTGCCGAATGGAGTCTTTTTAAAAGGAAAAGTTTTCGAATCCGAGATATATTTTTTGTTTTTTCGAACGAAGTCAGAATCATATTTAGCCATTTGTTGTTTCCATTTTTCGATATGATAGGAGTTAAATGTCTGCTGCAGTGCTTTTACAATATCCTTTTTTTTGAAACCTTCGTTAATAAAATTTCTCAAGCGTTGAATAAGGCGAGTATAATCGTCTACACTTGTCTTGTAAAGCGGAAAACCCAGGCCAGTCATGTAATCCGGTTTTTGTTTGATGTTTATGTTAGCTTCGAATACACTATTTGGTAAATATTTTTTTAAAATAGCAACATCTAAAACATTTAGAATATAACTTTTCTTCTTCTTAAGCTTTTCTGGAAAAATTGCATTACCGTTATAAAGACCAGTGCCCCTTCCAAAATATAAGTTGTAATTATCCCTAATTTTATCAAATTATACCACATTTAAGCACAAATAAAAACGCTTCCTATAAATTGCGAATAGTTTATTTGTCATAAAACAATGTTTTT
>PWHO01000062.1 GCA_003555385.1 Bacteroidales bacterium | reverse complement strand
TTTCTCCGCGACGGATCTTGAACAGGGAGAACCAGGGGTTGAAAAACAGGTAGAACTTTTCCACCCGGATATTAAAAAGGCGGGCAAACAGAAAATGGCCCATCTCATGAATGACGATCAGAACTGAAAGACTCAGAAAGAATTGTAATGTTTTTATCAGGATTTCCATTGTGCGTGCAGAAAGTTTATTGTGTGTATTTTATTCCGGATCAATTGCCGGATGTTGAATTATTGTATGAGGAATGAACGCCTGAGCGTCTTTTTTGTTCTGTCAGTTCCCGGGCAAGGGCCCGGGCTTCATTGTCGGTCTTCGTGATATCCTCCAGCCCCGGGTCATCTAAATGTGTGGCCTGCTCCATGCAGGAGGCGATGATCTCCGGAATTTGTACAAATCCGATCCTGCCATCCAGAAAAGCGGCCACGGCGATTTCGTTGGCGGCATTCATTATGCAGGGGGCATTCCCACCCTTTTCCATGGCCTTGTAGGCGAGCCCGATACAGGGAAAGCAGTGCTCATCGACCTGCTCAAAGGTCAGTGCGGGGTAATCCGTAAAGCAGAATCGTTCAAACTGTGACCGGATGCGTTCAGGATATCCCAGTGCATATTGTATGGGGAGTTTCATGTCAGGCAGCCCCATTTGTGCCTTCATGCTACCGTCTTCAAATTGCACGACGGAATGAATGACTGACTGCGGATGGATGATCACCCTGATCTGATCGGGCAACAGGCCAAACAGCCATTTTGCCTCTATCACCTCCAGGCCTTTGTTCATCATGGAGGCAGAGTCGATGGTGATCTTGGCCCCCATGTCCCAGTTCGGATGCCTCAGGGCCTGTTCCCGGGTAACACTTCTCATGGCTTCCCTGCTCATTCCCCTGAATGGGCCGCCGCTGGCGGTGAGGTAGATCTTCTCTATGGGGTTGTGCGCTTCCCCGGCCAGGCACTGGTATATGGCGGAATGTTCCGAATCGACAGGCAGGAGTTTAACCCCGTTGGCTGCGGCCATTCCGGTAATAATGTGGCCGGCTACAACAAGGGTTTCCTTATTGGCCAGGGCAATATCTTTTCCATGCCGGATGGCATTGATGGTCGGACCCAGTCCTGAAATTCCCACCATAGCACTGAGTACCATATCTGTTTCCGGTGATGCTGCGGCTTCTTCCAGCGCTTCTTCCCCGGTAGCTACATTCACGGAAGTATATGCAAGGGCATCCCTGACTTCCGTATAGCGATCGGGGTTGCCGATGACGACGTTGCGGGGAGAAAACTCCAGGGCCTGCTCAATCAGCAGGGAAGTGCTGTTTCTGGCACTGAGCATTTCCACAGAAAACCGGCCGGGGTAGCGCCGGATCACCTCCAGTGCCTGTTGCCCGACAGATCCGGTGGACCCGAGTATCGCTATTTTTTTCCGCCTGATCGTTGTCATTCCAATATTATATAATCCATGGGATTGATGGGTACCCCGTTCAACCACAATTCAAAATGCAGATGTGTGCCGGTGGAGTAAAGACCGGTGTCTCCGATTACGGCAATGGCCTCTCCGGCTTCCACAAAACTGCCCTGGTCTTTGAGAAGGGCACTGTTGTGCTTGTAGACCGATATAAGGTTGTGTTCGTGCTGGATGCCAATGGTATATCCTGTCTCCAGTGTCCATGTGGAAAAGATTACCGTGCCGTCAAGGGTCGCCTTGATCACCTCACCCAAATCTGCTACTATATCCACCCCGAAATGCCCCTGGACGGAGTTGAAGTGGCGGCTTACCATCCCTTTGATGGGAGGAAAGAAGCTCAGGTGGATGTTGGACTGGCCCTGTCCTGTTCCTTCTGCGGTAAGCTGTCCTTCTTCAAAAGGGAACTGCTCCTCCATCTCGGCCCTCAGCAGGGAATCTTCACGAGAGCGTGGCATGTTCTGCACATGTAAAGAACCTGCACTGGCAATGCTGTCTGGAATTTCCTCCATGATTTCACGGCCCTCTACGATATTCCGGATATTCATAATATAAAGGTCTTTTTGTCTCAGATCCCTTTCCAGGGAGTCGGTCCGCAGTGAAAGCTCGCGAAGCACCTGCCTGGTGTTGAAGTCTGCATACCCCGGGATGTATTCCCTGAGCGGGGTAAAGGCGATCAGGTATATGGTGGCTACAACAAGTAATAAAGCAGCAGTTCCGGTAAAAATGAACACATTGAAACGTGTCATTTTTACGGTAAGTTTTTTCTCCAGGGTATCGTCGTTCATGATCACAAGACGATACTTGTTGTGGAGCTTCTGCAGGAAGCTGCGGTGTTCCTTTTTTTTCTGCTGTGTTGTTTTGTCTTTGTCCATTTCCGGGACCTGGCTTTTGTGCTGCAAAATTAATCATTTTAGAGCAGCCGCTGGCCGCAATATGCAAAATTTGCCATTGTGCCATGTATGCCCCTGCTTTAAACGGAGAACAGTGGGCTTTACGTCGTTAATGATTGTTAAATCTTTTCCAGGCTGCATCACATGATACGACCGTCCGGATTTAATGAAATGACTGACCACATCATATAATAATTTCATGAAATGAGAGTTATATTTGTGGTGAAATCTTGAAATCCGCATGCTGAACCTTCTGATAAAATCCCGGAGGCATCTTTTTTTGTGGCTTATGGCCACTGTGCTGCTTTTGTTCTGGGGGTGTTCCACCCAGAATAATTCATTCGTGAATCGAACGTATCATACCGTCAATGCCAAATACAATGGTTATTTCAATGCCCGGGAAGCTTATAAGGAGGCCCTGAATCAGTTAAATGAAAACCATACCGACAATTACGAAGAGGTATTGGATATTTTCCGCTATGGCAATGAGCAGGATCGGACCGCTGTCAGTGGCAACATGGAGGTGGCTTATGAGAAGGCCAGCCTGGTGATCAGACGACATTCCATGAACATCCGCGGAGTAGAGCACAATAAATGGATCGATGAATCTTTCTTCCTTATTGGCCGCTCGCAGTTTTTCCGGCAGGAATATAACCTTGCCATCCTGACTTTTGAATACATCATCAGGGAATATGATACCGACCGCAGCTACGATTCAAAGGCCTGGATCGCCAAAGCCTACCATGAGATGGGAAGGTTTGAGCAGGCGCTGCAGATGCTGGAGACCCTGGAGCGTCGCTATCAGAATGATCTGCTGAATGGTGAAAGTACTGCCTTGTTCAGGATGACTTATGCTGATTATTATCGCAGGCAGGGAAACTATCAACGGGCTGCCCGGCAGCTTGAAATGGCAGTGAGCCATTTGGCCAGCCGGGAAGAGCGGGCCCGCCTTACCTTTATCAATGCTCAGCTTTACGAACATTCCGGTGATTACGCGGCAGCCCAGCAAACGTATGCCCGGGTACTGGATATGCGCGGGGCCGGTTACCGGATGCGTTTCCAGGCAAGGATCGGGATGGCCATGGCTTATGACCCTGACGTAGGCGGTGGCGGGCGCATTCGTGAAGAGCTTTTTGATTTGCTTGACGAGGACAGGTTTGCCGGGTTCAGGGATCAGATATACTACGCACTGGCACAGCTGTCATTGCGTGAGGGCAATGAGGAAGAAGCCGTGGAATTGTTCAGGCAGTCTGCCGAAATCAGTGAAGAGAACCCTGTGCAGAAGGGGTTGGCCCACCTGCGGCTGGGAGAGATTTTCTTTGAGCGGGGCGACTACCTGGAAGCCAGTGAGAGCTATAGTGAGGCGGTCAGCAACCTGCCTTCCGGCTACCCGGATTTTGACCGGATCAGTCAGCGCCAGGAATTGCTTTCGGCGCTTTCCGGGTATGAGCTGATCATCCAGCGGGAAGATTCACTGCAGTACCTGGCCGGGTTGCCCGATGCTGAACAGATCGCTGTGGTGGATGGGATCATCAATGAAATCCTTGAGCAGGACAGACTTGAAGAGGAGACAGAACGTGAACGCAGAAGGGAAATGCAGGAAGCCGGTCAGCGGGCCAGGCAGACCGGGATGCAACAGCAGGACGGGGGGGGGTATTTTTACAACTCAAGCGCCATGAGTCGTGGCCGCGATGAGTTTTTTGGTCGTTATGGTGACCGGCCCCTGGAGGATTACTGGCGGATCAGCAATATGCAAATGATGGCATCTTTTGATATGGAGGAAGACTGGGACGATATGGATAACGGTGACCCTGGTGCGGTAGAGGATATATATGACAAGGATGCCTACCTTGCGAATATCCCCAATACGGAAGCACAGATGCTTGCTTCCAAACGCCGGATGATGCAGGCCTTCTACCAGAAAGCCATTATGTTCAAAGACCATCTGCGTGACAGGGAGAGTGCGATTGAAAGTTTTGAGAAGCTGATAAGGCGCCTCCCCGGCTCAGAAAGGGAAATGCACGCATATTATTACCTCTACAACCTTTACCAGGATATAGGTGATTACAACCGGGCCGAGCAGGTAAAGAACGATCTTGTGACGACCTATCCTGACAGTGAGCTGGCCCGGATGCTTTCCGATCCTGAATACGGGGAGCAAATCCGTCAGCGGCAAAGTGCTGCTGATCGCCTGTACCGTGAGAGCTACGATGCTTTTTTTTCCGGAAGGCACGAAGTGGTTCGCCGTAATTACCAGGCACTTGACTCATTGGAAGCTTCCAAAGAACTTAAGGCCCGTTTCACCTACCTTCATGCCCTCTCGATTCAGAAAACAGATGGTGACGGGTACCGGGAAGAGCTGGAAAGGGTGGTGGCTGAGTTTGAGGATACACCCGTGCATGAACCTGCCCGGTTACTGCTTGCTTCGCTTGATTCACCTGAAAGAACTGCCGCATCAGGGTCTGCAGAGGTGCCTGAGCGGGAAAGAAGGGGGGAGGCTCCGGTGGATTCTCCTTACACCTTTGATCCGGAACAGATACATTTCTTTGTGGTTGTGCTGAATACGGATCAGGAAGATCCGGCTTCGCTGAACGATGCACTGGCGGAATTCAATAACCAGACCCGTGAAGAAGACGGACTTTCCGTAAGCAATGTCTATTTTGAGGATGGAAAACAGCTGATCACGGTGACCAACTTCCCGGGTAAGGAGAGCAGCCTGGCATACCTGGAGGAGCTGCATGGGACTGAGGTGATCAGTGAAAGCCGAACGGGGGAAATGGAAAGCTTTGTAATATCGGTGGACAACTATCCCGTGCTTTATCAGGATAAAGAATTGGAGGCTTACCGAACCTTTTTCCGGTATTATTATGTGCAGGAGTAAAAGACTACATCGGTTTCCTTTTTTTGTTACATTTGTTTTGATGTATTACGCATTTGCGTAGGAAATAATGTTTAATTTTTTAAGAAGAACAGCAGCATGGCAAGACAGCAAGAACCTGATCACACAGCAATAAACCTGGTTGGTAAAGGCACTGTAATCAAAGGGGAGATTCAGTCAAAAGGGGATGTCCGGATTGACGGGAAGATCATCGGAGAGGTTCATTCAGAGGGTAAGGTCGTGATCGGTGATACCGGCATGGTTGAAGGAGATCTCTTTTGTAAGAATGCCGATTTTTCCGGGAAGGTGCAGGGAAAGGCGGACGTGACTGAATTGTTGACACTGAAGGCTTCTGCTACGTTTCTCGGTGATATTGTCACGAACAGGCTGTCCATTGAGCCCGGGGCAAAGTTTTCCGGTACCTGCTCCATGGACAGGGAAGCCCCGCAGGCCAAAACAGAAAAACCCAAATGAATATCCGCCGGTTTACGGAACAGTTGACCATTTTTGCAGTTATGCTTTTGCTGGCATACCTCCTGTTTGTGTGGCTGGCACCTGTACACTGGGTTTCTGATGTTTTTTGGGCATTTGTGCCCTTTTTCTACCTGCTTGTACTATTTTCAAAATATATTGTTCATCTTCTGGGCGTAAGATCGGGCCGTCGTTTCACCGATGTGTTTCTTGTAGTTACGGTGTTCAGGTTCATAATTTATCTCCTGGCAATCGTGTTTTATGCATTTGCGTTCCCGGAAGATGCCCTTGTTTTTGTTGTCACATTTTTTGTGTTCTATTTTGCGTTTACTGTATTTGAAGTCATTTACCTGTACCGTGATCTGAAAAGATCATAAGGTATCCCGGTTCTGAAAGCCATTAACGCAAGGGGGCTTTTGTATCACCAAGACGATGTGATCATGAATATAGCCGATAAGCAAAAAAGTGCACACTACCCATTTGTCACCTATATTATGGTGCTGGCTGTCTTGATATTTGCCGGTACTAATGATGTGCTTGGCGCGGATGAG
>PWHO01000121.1 GCA_003555385.1 Bacteroidales bacterium | reverse complement strand
TTTATAAGAGGCAGGTTGTCCTGTCGCGTCCTGCTTCAGGCAGGATGAGGAAAGTCCGGGCAACACAGAGCAGCATACTTCCTAACGGGAAGCCGGCCTGCCTTCAGGCAGGCTGCTAGAAAGTGCCGCAGAAAACAACCGCCTAAGCCCCGCTTTGCGGGGCCGGTAAGGGTGAAAACGTGAGGTAAGAGCTCACGGCAATGGGAGGTGACTTCCATTGCGGGCAAACCTTATGCGTTGAAAGGCCAAATATACCGGGGTTTGAGGGCTGCTCGCCCGATCCCGGAGGGTAGGCCGTTAGAGGTAATGCGTGAGCATTGCCCCAGACAAATGACAGGAGGCATGCCCCACCAGGGCATGCAACAGAACCCGGCTTACAGGCCTGCCTTTTTCTTATAAATGAATGATGATTTAATACCTGATATGAAATGATTAAAAAGTTCACTTCCCTGCTGATATTGCTGACAGCAATACTCATCGCGCAACAGGCCGCCGGCCAGCAAACAGCTGCCCACGATGAACCCGATGCCACTTACCGGGAGGCAAAGGCCTTGTTCAACAATGAAAAATACGGAGCAGCCAGACAGCTGTTTCTGCAGACCATCCGGCAGATCGATGATCCGCAGAGTGAACTCCAGGCCAGCGCCGCACTCTATTCTGCACTATGCGCCGCAGAACTGGACAACCCCGATGCCGAAAAGCTTCTGCTTACCTTTCTGGATAAATATCCGACCCATGCCGGACAGAAGCTTGCCTGGTTTCAGATGGGAAACCTGAAATATAAGGAAAGAAACTACCGGCAGTCGGTCAGGTGGTACGGACGATTGAACGACCAGGATGTGGAAAGAGAACGACGCAATGAGTTTCGGTTTAAGAAAGGTTACAGCCATTTCATGACAGATTCCCATGCCACGGCTCAGCGGTTGTTCAATCAAATCACCGACCCCTCCTCCGGTTACCATACCCCCGCAAACTACTACAGCGGCCATATCGACTACCTCAACGGAGATTATGATTCAGCCATGCGGGCGTTCCGGACCCTGGAGGATGATCGTCAGTACGGCGACGTAGTACCTTTCTATATTGTACACATTCATTACATGCAGGAGCGGTACGATGCCCTCCTTGAATACGCTCCCCCATTAATTGAGGAAGCTCCTCCGCAGCAGGTTCCGGAAATATCGAGGCTGATCGGAAGTGCTTATTTCCACCGTTCGGACTACACGGAAGCCATCCCTTACCTGGAAACCTTTATGGAGGCATCCCGCACGGAAAGCAGCAGGGAAGATCACTACCACCTGGGTTTTTCCTATTACATATCGGGTCGCTACGAAGAAGCCATTCCCCATTTGGAGCAGGCCACCGGTGAGGATGATCCCCTGGCACAGAATGCTTATTACCATCTTGCTTCCTGCTACATTGAAACCGATCAGAAGCGTTATGCCCGGAATGCCTTTACGCAGGCGCATGAACTGGGTTTCCACGAAGACATCGCCAGAGAAGCACTCTTTCACTACGCCCTGCTGTCATTCGAAATGGCCTACGACCCTTACAATGAAGCCATCCTTTCGTTTCAAAAGTATATCAGGGAATACCCCGAATCGCCCAGAACAGAAGAGGCTTACGGCTACCTGGTGGATCTCTACCTGACCACCAATAATTATATTGATGCACTCAGCTCACTGGAAAATACCTCACTGGATACACCAGGACTCAGGGAAGCCTATCAGCGTGTCACTTATTACAGGGGCGTGGAGCTATTCAATAACGGGGACTTCCGGAATGCCATTGACCTTTTTTCACGCACCCGGCGTTTTTCTGAAAACCGGGAACTTGCCGCAGCCAGCCTTTACTGGCAGGGAGAGGCATATTTCCGGATTGAAGAATATGAGGAAAGCATCCGGGCCCATGAGGAGTTTCTCGTTACACCAGGGGCCTTCTCCCTCGATTATTATAACCGTGCTCACTACAGCATCGGTTATGCCCATTTCAAACTGGGCAGGTACAGCCAGGCCATCTCTCCTTTCAGGAATTACATCAGTGAAACCAGCGATGATGCCCGGATGGTAAATGACGCCACCCTGAGGGCTGCGGATGCTTACTTCATGAGCAAACAATATCAGCCGGCCCTGAACTGGTATCAGCGAGCCATCAGCATGAACGTGATCGATACGGATTATGCCGTATTCCAGAAAGGACTGGTGGAAGGCATTTTAGGTAATTATGAGCAAAAGATCAGCACCATGCGGGAACTGATCAGCAACCATCCCCGGTCCTCCTTTGTGGATGACGGAAAATATGAGATCGCCAACACATGGCTCCTGCTGAGCAACAGCAGCCGTGCAAAAGACTATTTTTCACAGGTGATCAGTCAGCATCCAAACAGCTCCTATGTGCATAGTGCCATGCTGAAAACAGGCCTCATTCACTACAACAACAACGAAGACGAGGAGGCCCTGGATATGTTCCGGCAGGTTATCGAAAAATACCAGGGCACCACCCAGGCCCGGGAAGCCCTGATGGCCATGCGCAATATTTATGTGGAGATGGACAGGGTGGATGAATTTGTAAGATTTTCTGAAAGCCGGGGGATGGCTGATATCACGGCTGCACAGCAGGATTCCCTGACCTACCAGGCCGCGGAAAACCGCTACATGCAGGGAGATTGCAACGAAGCAATCCAGAGTTTTTCCAATTACCTCGACCGTTTCCCGGAGGGAATCTTTGCCTCCCATGCACACTTCTACCGCTCGGAATGCTATTACCGCATCAACCAGCAACAGCGGGCAATGGCAGGGTACCAATACGTCATTGACCAACCACGCTCCCAGTTCAGGGAAAACGCCCTTCTGAGAGCGTCTGATATCCAGTACAATGCAGGCCATTATGAAACCGCCCTGTCTCATTTTTCTGAACTGGAAGAGGTGGCCGAAAACCGGAACAACTTGCTGGTTGCAAGAAAGGGGACAATGCGCTGCCTTTACAGGCTTGAACAGTATGATGCCGCCCAGGAGGCAGCCCTTCGTGTACTCGATTCAGACCGTACCGACCAGGACACAGAGCAGGAGGCCTATCTTGTGCGGGGCTTATCGGCCATGGAAACCGGGAACAATGCGGTGGCCATTACTGCCCTGGAGAGGGCAAAGGAAATCACCACCAACAGGCTTGCTGCAGAGGCCATGTATCACCTGGCACTGATCACATTCAGGGAAGGGGATTATGAAAAGGCGGAAGAACAGATTTTTGATTACAGCAACCAGATGTCAGCCTATGACGATTGGCTGGCCAGGACTTTCTTGCTCCTTGCGGATGTGTACATTGAAACGGAAAACACCTTCCAGGCCAGGGCTACACTGGAAAGCCTTATTGAAAATTACGACGGCCGGGAAATCCTCGAAGAGGCGCGCGGCCGGATGGATTTTGTCCGGCAGCAGGAACAGCAATCAGCGGAACCCGGGTCTGAAAATCCGGATAACTGAATCCTGAAAAAGAACCAAGTCCATTCACCGAAAGATAATCACACAAGATATGACTGACAAGAATTTGTTTAAGGCCGCCGGCATATGGATGCTCACTCTGATCCTGGGCACAACCACCATTTATGGGCAGCAAATCAGGGACATTGACGAAATACAGGTGGTGGCTCCCTATGAGCCAAGCATCTCAGATGCCTTCAAGATCAATATCAACCCGGTCATCCGCGACACCATGACCGTGACCATGGATTTCGATTACAGGCTTCGGCCACTAAAACTGGTCACCCACCTCCGGCCCGAGCCGCTGACCCCCGCGCGGATGCGTACAGAGCCTCCCCGTCAGCTGAGCCGCGGACTGGTCAGAGGAGGATACGGCAGTTATCAGACCCCCTATTTTGAAGGCTTCTACAACTCCCTGCAATCAGACAGGCATGCCCTGGGGCTGCACCTGAAACACCGTTCTTCCGGTGAGGAAATTGACAATCATCCTCACAGCACCTACAGCCAAAACCTGGCAAATGTTTACGGCACCCGCTATTTTGACCGTACAGCCCTGGACGCTGATGTGAAGTTTAACAGGCATATGGTACATTATTATGGGGTCCCCTCAACCTATGCTGCCCCCCTCCTGCCCCCGGACACGCTCCTGCCGGATGCCGGCGATCTCCGCCAGCGATACGATTTCCTGTCTTCACAGCTCGGATTTGGCACCCATCATGCCGACTCATCCCGCCTGGGATACAGAATAGAAGCCGGACACCACTGGCTCAGCGACAGGTATGATGGTACGGAGCACCACCTCAGCATGGATGGCAACATCGGCAGCGAAATCGGCGCCGACCCCTTCGGGATTGCCCGCAAACAATACCTGGCAGTGGATCTGTCGGCCGATTACTATCACAACACCGACCCTGCCGACACAACAGCATCAGCCCTCTATACCCTGAAACCCACCCTCCACTCCTATCTGGACAATTTGCAGTTTCACATTGGAGTGAACATGAGTGTGGACGGATCGGACGGGAATCATCAATTAAATGCTTATCCGCTTGCCGGGTTGGAAGTGAATATTTTACGCAACAGCCTGGTAGCCTATATGCAGCTTTCGGGCGGCATGCAGCGGCAATCATGGCGAAAGCTTTCGGAAGAAAATCCGTTTGTTGAATCAGCTCCCCTGATGCAGTTCAGCAACACCAGGCATGCCATAGGCGGGGGCTTCAGGGGTTCTTTCGGTGACAGGCTGTCATACAATTTTTCAGTCACAGACAGCCGGATCGACAACTATTCCATGTTCGGACGTCAGTATTTCACCTGGACAGATGAAGATGATTACCCTTTGGCCAACCAGCAGTTCGCGGTACTATATGACGACATCCGTAAACTTCAGGTAAGCGGTGAGCTGTTTACCCGTTTCGGGCAGCAGTTCTCTCTCCGGTTGCGTGGCGATTATTTCGACATCAGCACCGACAATATGCCGTTTATCCCCCACCAGCCTGACCTGCAGCTCACCCTCGACATGGAATACAACTTTCGGAATAAAGTCATTCTTACAGCCGGTCTGACCGGCCGGGATGAAACCTGGGGAATCACAACCCAATATTATCCTGACCTGAGTTCCTCCACCTGGCCCCTGGATGAAACATCTTATACTCAGCTGGCCCGGAAACTCCAGGATTTCTATATTGATGCCAGCCTGGGGGTTGAATATCGTTACACCAGGAATCTTTCCGTATTCCTGAACCTGCACAATGTGCAGAACGAATCCTATGAAAGATGGATGGATTATCCCACCCAGGGTTTCAGCCTGCTGGGAGGCATTTCATACGCCTTCTAATAATTTGTTTTTCAGCAATTTGAGATGTTGAAAATCCCTCGTTTTTTCTGTGAAAAATCCATAAAAAAACGTACCTTTGTCTGTTCCCAAAAAGGCAAATTTTATGAAGGCACCCTCTAAGCCATTAGAAGTTGAAAAGTTAGGTTACGATGCCACGAGCATCCAGGTATTGGAAGGACTGGAAGCGGTACGCAAACGCCCCGCCATGTACATCGGAGACGTCAGCACCAAGGGGTTACACCACCTGGTGTATGAGGTGTTGGATAACTCCATCGATGAGGCCATGGGCGGCTATTGTGACCAGATCGATGTCATAATCCACGAAGACCAGTCCATCACCATTATTGACAACGGGAGGGGTATCCCGGTTGACATCCACGAGAAAGAAGGCAGAAGCGCCCTGGAAGTGGTCATGACCGTGCTGCACGCAGGCGGTAAATTTGACAAAGACACCTACAAGGTATCAGGCGGATTGCACGGGGTTGGCGTATCGTGCGTCAATGCGCTGGCCGAACACATGAAGGTGGAAGTGCACCGTGAAGGTAAGTTATATATGCAGGAGTACGAAAAGGGGGCTCCGCAGTACGAGGTGAAACAAACCGGTGAAACCAGCCTCCGCGGAACAAAAATCACCTTCACTCCCGATTCAGGCATCTTTATCACAACCCATTTCATTTACGAAACGCTGACCAACCGTTTGCATGAGCTCTCCTTTCTCAATAAGGGTGTGCAGCTTACACTGACCGACATGCGGCAACGGGATGAAAACGGGCAGCCTGTGAAAGATGTATACCTTTCTGAAATTGGTCTGCCGGAATTTGTCGAATACCTTGACAGCACCAGGGAGAAACTGATTGAGAAAACCATTTTCATGACCGCCGAGAAAGCAGGGATACCCGTTGAGGTGGCCATGCAATACAACGCCTCATTTACCGAGA
>PWHO01000227.1 GCA_003555385.1 Bacteroidales bacterium | reverse complement strand
GTATGGATATTAAAGAACTTAATGAAAGAATTCAGCAGGAAAGCACATTTGTAAAGCTGCTGAAATCGGAAATGGGAAAGGTCATCATTGGCCAGAATGAGATGGTTGACAGGCTGCTGATCGGTATGCTGGCCAACGGCCATATACTCCTGGAAGGGGTGCCCGGCCTTGCCAAAACACTGGCCATTAAGTCCCTGGCAAATACTGTCAAAGCCAAATTCAGCCGCATTCAGTTTACCCCGGACTTGTTGCCGGCCGACCTGATCGGGACCATGATCTACAGCCAGAGAACCGAGGAATTCCTGGTGAGAAAAGGCCCGGTATTTGCCAACTTTATTCTGGCAGACGAGATCAACCGTGCCCCGGCAAAAGTCCAGAGTGCCCTGCTTGAGGCCATGCAGGAACGACAGGTAACCATCGGGGAACAAAGTTTCGCCCTGGAAGAGCCTTTTCTGGTGCTGGCCACTGAAAACCCCCTAGAGCAGGAAGGCACCTATCCCCTGCCGGAAGCACAGGTAGATCGGTTTATGCTCAAGGTAATGATCGGGTATCCCGGACGGGAGGATGAGAAAAAAATACTCAGGCAAAACATGTTGCAGGACTTCCCGGTAACCGAAGCTGTATTAGAGCCTGCTGATATTGTAAAAGCCCGTGGGGTCGTCAGGGATGTATACCTGGATGAAAAGATTGAAAACTACATTACGGATATTGTATTTACCACACGGTACCCGGCTGATTACCAACTCCCCGGACTCAGTCCGCTGATCAGCTACGGGGGATCACCCAGGGCAAGTATCAATTTGGCGCTGGCATCCAAGGCTTTTGCTTTCATTCAGCAGAGAGGCTATGTCATTCCGGAAGATATCAGGGCTGTATGCCCGGATGTGATGCGTCACAGAATCGGACTGACCTATGAAGCCGAGGCGGAAAATGTCACGCCAGAACACATCATTGACGAGATCCTTAACACGGTGGAAGTGCCCTGATTTTGCATTATGGAAACTGCTGCACTGCTCAGAAAAGTAAGGAAGATTGAAATCAAAACCCGCGGCTTGTCACAACAGTTGTTCACGGGGCAATACCACAGTGCTTTTAAAGGCCGCGGGATGGCATTTACCGAAGTCAGGGAATACCAATACGGGGATGATATCCGGAATATTGACTGGAACGTAACGGCCAGGCTCAACCACCCTTATGTCAAAGTCTTTGAGGAAGAAAGGGAAATGACGGTGATGCTGCTGATCGATGTGAGCGGTTCCGGCGAGTTTGGCGCATATGGGCGCATCAAAGAAGAAATGATGACGGAAATAGCTGCTGTACTTGCTTTTTCAGCCATCACAAACAATGACAAAGTGGGCGTGATCTTTTTCAGTGACCAGATGGAAAAGTTCATTCCGCCAAAAAAGGGCAGGGCACACATATTACGGATCATCCGTGAATTGATTGATTTCAGGCCGGAAAACCAGGGAACGGATATTTCTATGGCACTCAAATACCTGCGCAATGTGATCAAAAAACGCTCCGTGGCATTTGTAATTTCTGATTTTCAGGATAAGGATTTCGGAGATGCCCTGAATATTGTAAGCAGAAAGCATGACCTGATCTGCCTTCGTGTATACGACAAGCGGGAAAAGGAAATACCTCCGCTGGGGCTGATGCGTTTCCGGGATGCAGAGACAGGGAAAAGCTATTGGATCGATACATCAGATAAAACAATGCAAAAACGTATCAATCAATGGAATAAGGAACACGACACATTCCTGGATGAGGTATTTTCAATGGCGGGGGTTGACCGCGTGGAAATCTCCACCGATAAAGATTATGTTTCTCCGCTGAGGCAACTGTTCAGGAAGAGGAGCCATTAACAGGTTATTGAAAAATAAGTGATTATGCGCCCGTTTTATACCATACATCTATGTTGCCTGCTTATTATTTTGACAGCAGAAACGGCAAATAGTCAAAGTGCTGAGGCAAGGCTTGATCCTGAGGAGATCCTGCCGGGAAAACCGGCAGAACTGATCATTAAAACAGAGTCTCCTGCGGCAGGCTCCGTTATAATGCCTCAAGCCCTGAATTTAGGAAATAAGATCGAATTGCTGGAACCCGGTCAGACAGACACCATCCACCGGGATGATTCGATTATTCAATTGCGGCAGGTCAACCGGATCACCGCCTGGGAAGAGGGATATTTCGCCATTCCTCCGTTAGAGTTCCGGTATGTGGACCAGGGAGATACCCTCATATTTGAAAGCAGGGCATTGTTGCTGTCTGTGGGAGAGGTGGAAGTTGACATGCAGAATACATACAGGGATATTAAGCCATTGTTCAGTTTTCCCCTTACATGGAGGGAAGTACTGCCCTGGTTACTGTCTGCCGTGGCCCTGATTGCCGTATTATATTATTTGTATAAAAGGTTTAAAAACAGGGCAAGGCCGGATACCCCTCCTGCAGCTCCCGAAAAAACGGAAGTTCCCCCGCACATTGCTGCCATTTCAGGCCTGGAATCACTAAGAAGAAAAAAGTTATGGGAGAAAGGATTTGTGAAACAATACCACAGTGAACTGACAGATATTATCCGGAAATACCTGGAGCAACGCTTTGGCCTGAACGCCATGGAAATGACCACTTCTGAAATTATGCGCGATTTTGCGCTGCAAAACAGAAAACCCGGGGAGGAATCAGCGCTCAGGGATATCATGGAAACAGCCGACCTGGTGAAATTTGCCAAATACCAGCCTGCCGGCGAAAAAAACCATATGGTGCTGGAAGCCGCCCTGGAATTTATCAAATCCACAATTCATTATGAATCAGCTGAATCGCGGAAATCCAATTAATTATTTGGCAAACAACAACCCATGAATATTGAGTTTGCATATCCGTCATTCTTTTACCTGCTCGGTGTAATTCCCCTGCTGGTGCTCTGGTATGTATTCCGGAGCAGGAAACGTGCAGCTTCCGTCAACTATGTTCACTCTGCATTTGTAAGCGGAGTTAAAAAGAGCGTCAGGCTGCGGCTGATCAATCTGCCCTTTGCCTTGCGGATGCTTGCACTGGGCCTGATGATCATTGTCATGGCAAGGCCTCAGCGGTCAGATGTCATCGAGGAGGTGACGGTGGAGGGAATTGATATTATGATCGCTCTGGATATTTCAGGATCCATGCTGGCGGAAGACTTTTCTCCGAACAGGATGGAGGCAGCCAGGCAAACAGCAACAGATTTCATTGAGCTGCGTGAAGGTGACCGTATCGGGCTGACAGTCTTCAGCGGACAGAGTTTTACATTATGTCCGCTGACCACCGACCATGCCCTGCTCAGACAGCTGACCGCCGGTGTGACTACCGGCATGGTAGAAGACGGTACCGCCATCGGGGACGGACTGGCCACAGCGACCAACAGGCTGCGCGACAGTGAAGCGGAAAACCGGGTGATCATCCTGCTTACCGACGGAATCAACAATACAGGTGCGATCGACCCGCTAACGGCTGCAGAAATTGCCGCATTGTATGACATCCGGGTATATACGATCGGCGTGGGAAGCAGCGGGCCGGTCCCCTACCCTTTCGAGACCCCATTCGGGGTTCAGTACCGTGAAGTGGAAATCCCTGTTGATGAACCATTGCTGCAGGAAATTGCGACCATGACAGGCGCAGAGTACTTCTGGGCAGATTCGCCGGATTCATTGGAAGGAGTGTACGAAGCAATCGACAGTCTTGAAACTTCTGTGGTTGAGGTAACAGAATATACACGAAAAAAAGACGACTATTTGCCATTGCTTTTTATTGCCATGGCATTTTTGGGATTGGAAACCCTGTTAAAGCATACCTGGTTACGAACAATACCCTGATAAACAGCAAAATGACAGACCAATGGATATGATCCGCCTTGCACATCCTGAATGGGCCATTCTTTTTCTCCTGGTTCCCCTGTTTTTCCTGGTATTTATTCTTGCCGGGCTTTTCAGGAAAAAGGCCATCAAAGGCTTTGCCCGGGAAGAGGCTTTCCGTTATTTAAGTCCTTTATTCTCAAGGAACCGTCGCCGGGTCAAGTTTATTTTGCTCATGGGTGCCTTTTCGTTGCTTACCCTTGCTGCCATGAATCCGCAAACCGGCAGCCGAATGGAGGAAGCCACCCTGGAGGGAGTGGACATTATCGTAGCTTTGGACGTCAGCCGAAGTATGCTGGCAGAAGACATGTCTCCGAACCGGCTTGAACGTGCAAAACTGGCAGTGAACCGATTGCTTGATCAACTGGATGACGATCGTTTCGGGTTGGTAGTATTTGCCGGTACCGCACACACGCAGATTCCGCTCACCGCAGACATCCGGGCTGCAAAAATGTTGATGAGGCCTCTCAATACAGAAAGTGTTCCGGTACAGGGTACCGCCATAGAAGCGGCCATTGACAGGGCACTTTCTTCATTCCCGGAAGGAGATACTGCCAACAAGACCATCATTCTGGTAAGTGACGGCGAAAGTCATGAAGACAACCCGGTGGAAGCAGCCCGGCGGGCGGAATCTATGGGAATAACAATTCACACCGTGGGAGTCGGGAGTCGGGACGGAGCTCCGGTACCCATTTTCGAAAACGGGGAACGCAGAGGTTACCTCAGGGATGAAGACGGCAACACAGTCATTTCCCGGTATGATGAAGAAAGTCTCAGGCAAATCGCAGATATTACAGGGGGCGTATTTCGCCACGGAGGCGAAACAGGCATGGGTCTGAGTGAAATCCTGGAAACAATCCGTCAGATGGAGGCAGAAGCCTATGAAACGTTTATCTTTACTGAATATGAAAGCCGTTATCATTACCTTGTAGCCCTGGCATTATGTTTGCTTCTGATCGAATTGCTGCTGTCGGAAAGGAAAAACAAATGGCTAAGGGCACTCCCCTGGTTAAATGATGGCACACAACCTGAAAACAAGCAATAGAAATGAAAGCATCATTGATTTTATTTGCCTTGTTACTGATTGCATCGCTTGCACCTGCCAATGAAGGTCTCAGGCTGCTGCGCGAAGGGAACCGCTTTTTTGAGGAGGAAAATTATGCACGGGCCGGGGAAAAGTTCAGCCAGGCCCTCGAGCAAGACCCTGGCAATACCAGGGCCCTTTTTAACCTCGGAAACTCACTATATCGGCAGGGCAGGCTTGAGGAGGCAGCAGAAGTGTTTGAAACACTGAATCAGTTAACTCAGGATGCATCGATCCGAGCAGATGCATTGCACAATCTGGGGAACAGCCAGCTGGGGGGCGGAAATATTCGCGAAAGTATTGAATCTTATAAAGAATCGCTGAGACTGAATCCGGAGGATGAAGATACACGGTACAACCTGGCATATGCCATGAACCTGCTGGAAGAAACGCCCCCCGAACACGGAGAATCTCCTGATGAAGCCGGTGACGAGGATAAGGATGATGAACAGAGAGAAGACCTGCCGGAAGGTCAGGAGGAGGAACAACAGCCAGGGGATGACCGGCCAGGGGATGACCGGCCGGAAGATGGCCTGCAGGATACCCCTCCACACGAGTCTGAAACGCAGGATCATCGTCCTGACCAACTGACCCGGGAGGAGGCAGAGAGGATACTGGATGCGCTCAACCGCCAGGAGCAAAGAGTACAGGAACAAGTGGAAAGAAAAGCGGACACGACAGCTACAGTAACACCTCGAAGAAACTGGTAACAGACATTTGATCCCATGAAACGAATTACGCTGACCATATTGACTTTGTTCCTCTCCGCAGCCCTGACGGCAGGTGGATCAGCCTTGATATCGGATGGCGAGGTTGACTTCAGGGCTTCAGCTCCCAATGAGGTGGCAGCGGGGCAGCAATTCAGGCTGACTTTTTCCCTGAACGAACGTCCTGATGATTTTCAGGCACCTGATTTGTCTGACTTTCGCATACTATCCGGGCCAAGTCAATCGTCCAGTTCCTCCACACAGATTATCAATAATCAGGTGACCACCACCGTTTCTTTTTCCTACTCATATGTGATTCAGGCCAGAGAGGAAGGAGAATATACCATCGGGCCGGCAAGTGTGGTTGTGGGAGGAGAAACTCATTACACAGAAACTATCACCATTCAGGTTATTCCTTCAGACAGCAGGCCCTCCGGGCAGGAAAGAGAACAAACTCCCGCAGACCCCGGTGCAGATCAACCCACAGAAAAAGACATATTTATCCGGGCAGAGGCCAGCAACCCCGAGCCTTTTCAAGGTGAGCAGGTTATTGTCACATACCGGTTATATACCAGGCTTCCGGTTAC
>PWHO01000017.1 GCA_003555385.1 Bacteroidales bacterium | reverse complement strand
TGGATGAGAGGGTAGAAAACGGTGAAAGGGTATTGAGGCTAATGATCTACCCGGACCAAAAGACCGCCCGTATCAGCCATTATTTTCAAACAGATGACAACGAGGTATCGATTCACCTGGGGGAAAACACCGGTTATCCGTCGAATCCCGTAGAACCGACGGGGTATCCGTTACGCCCCGGAGATCGCCCGGATTCCCCGTCACGCCCCGGAGACCCTCCGGGGGATCCGCTACCTCCGGGAAACCAGCCCATGCACCCGCTAAACCCCGGAGACCAACCCAGGCATCCACTGCGCCCCCCGGGCAGCTCCGGCTGGCAGTTCATGCATTACTTTGCCCCGCCTGAAAACGGTTATGAACTCACTATTTATTCCAGCAGCGAGGGGCCTGTACGACTCCATCTAACCAGCCACAAGTACGGATTGCCGGAGGCGGCTGACCGGTTCATCATGCCGGATTATATGATGCCCCGCAGGATGCAGTCTGTGGTTTCCGTAAGGCAGGAATGGTAGATCCCTGAACGGATGCAGGGGTATGTGGTTTTCATGTTTGGGAATACACCGGTTATTGATAGCGTACATCCACCGCCACTAAAAAAACGGGAATGAAATGCATCTCAGGATAAATCGTAAGTAACAAAATTCTATTTTTGCATACATGACCATTGAGATACTTCTTGTATTGACCATTATGGGGGCTGCACTGGTATTGTTCTTTACCGGATGGCTCCGCATGGACATCGTGGCCCTGATGATCATCGGCACCCTGGCATTCACCGGCCTGTTATCGCCCGAAGACTCTCTCGCAGGATTCAGCAATCCGGCCGTTGTCACTATTTGGGCCATGTTCATTTTAAGTGCCGCCCTCTATCAGACCGGGGTAGCCCGGATCATCGGCCGTCAACTGCAGAGCGTGGCCGGACACAGCGAGGTCAGGCTCATTATGCTGATCATGCTTGCATCGGGAATCCTGTCGGCTTTCATGAACAACATCGGTGTAGCTGCCCTGATGCTGCCTGTGGTTATGGACCTGTCCCGAGCCGAGAAAATCCCCCCTTCACGGTTGTTAATGCCGCTGGCGTTCAGCTCACAGCTGGGAGGCCTGGTTACACTCATCGGAACGCCCCCCAACCTGCTGATCAGTTACGCCCTGCAAGACCAGGGCTTTGCTCCGTTTAAGCTGTTTGATTACACTCCCATTGGCTTCAGTGCCCTGATCGGAGGTATACTTTTTATGGTCCTTTTAGGACGTCATCTGCTGCCCAAAACAGACACCCTTGGAGACGCAAGGGCCAAAACGGCAAAAAAACTATCGGCTTCCTACGCTTTGCAAAAACAGAGCTTCCTGCTGAAAGTACACCCGGGCTCCGAACTTGTTGGAAAAACGCTTGCCGAAAGCCGGCTCCGGGCAGGGCTGGGTTTGAATGTATTGTCAGTCATCCGGAGTCACGAAACAGTGCTGGACCCAGGCCCCGGCACCGTCATCAGGGCCGATGATAAACTGCACGTGCAGGGGAGCAAGGAAAACCTGACCGCCATGAAACGATGGCGGGTAATGCTGAACAACCAGGGCGGACCAGGGGTTTATGAGCTGCTTTCTCAGAACCTTCAAATATACGAGGCCCGCCTGCCGGCCAAATCGGCATTGGTGGAAAAGCGACTCCGGGAGACCGACTTCCGTAAAAGACTGGGGTTGAATATACTGGCTGTACAAAGAGGAGATGACATTGAATTCACCATTCTGCACGACTATCAGCTGAAAAAACACGACACCCTGCTTATACAAGGCCCAATGGAGCGGCTGACAGTCCTGGAAAAAGAGGGCAAGATCGACCAGGTCCGATACGCTTCCAGGGAACGGCTCATATCCCATTACCAGCTGCATTCAGTGCTTTTCCTCATGGAAGTCACCGACGAAGTGGAACTGTTCGAAAGGGCAATCTCAGAAAGTCAGATCGGTAGTGCATTCGGGCTGACCGTACTGGCCAAACTGGGCAAAGACAACAAAGTGGTACCTTATTCTCCCGGCTCAACCCTTAGCATGAATGACAAGTTGCTGATCAAGGGCAACATAGAAGACCTGCAACTTCTCAGCGGCTTGAAGGATCTTGAGATCCTTTCCGAATCCGTCCCCAGCACCCAGAGCCTGGAAACGGAAGATATCAGCATGGCCGAAGTGGTCGTGGCACCCCGTTCAATGATGGCCGGAATGACACTGCGCGACATCAATTTCAGGAGAAAATTCGGGCTCACCGTACTGGCCATCTGGAGAGAAGGAAAGCCCATCCGGACCGACCTGCACAATCTCCCGCTGCGCTTCGGTGACGCCCTGCTGCTTTACGGTAAAAACGAAAAACTGGAGCTGATCGGGGCCGAGTCGGACCTCATCATGCTTACCGACACCAAAACCCAATCCTTGCGCACAGAAAAGGCCATGACCGCAGTAATGGTCATGGTGGCCGTACTTCTCCCGGTCGTATTCGGGATCGTACCCCTTGCAATTGCCGCATTGGTGGGCATTGCCCTCATGGTGCTTACAGGCTGCCTCAGGATGGAAGAGGCATACCGGGCCATTGAGTGGCGGTCCGTATTTCTCATTGCCGGGATGTTGCCGCTGGGAGTAGCCATGGAGCAGACCGGTGCAGCCATGCTGCTGGCCGAAGGAGTGGTGGAAGCCCTTGGCCGCTTCGGCCCCTGGGGCATCATCATCGGATTGTACCTGATTACTGCCGTTTCGGCACTGGCGATACCCCCGCCGGCACTGGTGGTAATCATGTCACCGGTTGCCCTGCAGGCTGCCGCCACTTTTGACATTTCCCCGCACAGCCTGATGATGGCCATTGCCATGGCAGCCGCAGCCTGTTTTATGAGCCCCGTTTCCCACCCTGCCAACCTGCTGGTAATGGGACCGGGCGGATACCGCTTCCGTGATTACCTCAAAGTAGGACTTCCGATGACCCTGGTCGTAATGGCCATCGTATTACTGCTGCTGCCGATATTCTGGCCGCTGTAAGAGCAGGCCGGACGGATGAAGCGCAGTAAATGGATGAAACGCGTAACAAGGGATCATCCGCTCAGACCGCGGAAATGAACGAGCGCAATACAGAATCACCAGGCCAGGCCGGACACATCACAAAATAAACATGCAATATATATATACTCCCAAACAACAACACCTGACAACCATGCCACAATCAAATTATCAGCAATGGCCCAAAACGTCTCTTGGTTTCTTTCCAACCCCTTTTCATGAACTTCCGAACTTCTCTGCACTTTACCCGGAAAACCGGGTATTCATCAAAAGAGATGACCTTACCGGCCTGGCCACAGGGGGCAACAAAACCCGGAAGCTGGAATACCTTATCGGCGATGCCATGGCCCGCGGCGCGGATACAATCATCACAGCCGGGGCCCAACAGTCGAATCACTGCAGGCAAACCGCTGCGGCCTGCGCCATGAAAGGATTGAAGTGTCACCTGTTGCTGGGCGGCCGGGAGCCGGAGATCTACACAGGAAACCTCCTTTTGTCTTATCTTATTGGCGCCAATATCCACTTCACCGGAGACAACCGAAAAGGCGAAGACATCCGGCCTCTTATGGAGAAACTCCGGCAAGCCGGAGACATCCCTTATGAAGTCCCTTACGGGGGATCCAACCTTACCGGCGCCATGGGTTTTGTGGAAGCAGCCGGAGAGCTTCAGCAACAACTCAAAGCACAGGACCTGAATATCGACTATATCTTTTTTGCCTCCAGTTCGGGAGCCATGCAGGCCGGCCTGATGCTTGGCATGGAGCTTTACGGCATGGAGGCTGTGCTGATGCCCGTCAATATCGACAAAGAGGAATTGGCTGACCACAAGCTGGAAAATCACATGCAGGCACTCTGTAAGGAGGGAAAAGAAAAGCTTGCCCTGAAAGATCCGGATAAGCCCGTTTCCATGCCACTGATCCACGATTTTGACAAAGCAGGGTACGGAATTGTAACCCAAAACGAAACGGATGCCATCCGGCAACTGGCCCGGCATGAAGGAATCATCCTGGATCCGGTGTATACGGCAAGGGCATTTTACGGCATGATGCATTACCTGGGAAGCGGCCTCCTGAAAAAACAAGCCAATGTGCTCTTCTGGCATACAGGAGGCATCCCCGCCACCATGCATTATGCAGAAGAGTTAACCAGACTGGGGAATTAACCGGCCCGAGGCACCAGGCAGACAGGCAGACAGACAGGCAGACGACAGGCAGGCATCCCCGGCCTGCAAACCCGTCAACTACAAGCGGTCATACTCCACAATCCGGTAATAATCGGTGGGATAGATCCCCACAGAGATCAGGATCTGCCGCAAGGTAAATTTCACATTTAACTGTTTCACCTGCCCGAACTGATCCAGGTCAAAATGAATAAATTTTTCACGCATGGCCGGGTTTCGCCAAACCGCCCGGAATGTGTCATAATGCCAGTGCTCGAGGTCGGCGATCATTTCCGGATCATCCCAAAGCTGCATCACAAGATGGCCGTCCTCTTCAAATATAATGGCATCATCATACACTTTGTGGAAATATTCACCGGCATAAGCCTCCAGGGGCAGAGAGAGAGGCGCATCCGCTACCCTCGCTGACTCGATAGAATCCCTTCGTTCCATGGCAGCAGCCCGTGTATCAAGATAGCCTTCAAAGTAATGGGTATGCCAGTCTCTTTCCCTTTCAATGCCGAGCATGGCATCCAGGATGTAATTCATCACCGCGGGGCGAAAGTTGCAGAAGAGGTTGCTGGTTACGATCACACCAAGCTGCTCTTCCGGCACCAGGGTCAGAATTGAAGTCATGCCGTCGGTGGCCCCGCTGTGCCTTGATATCCTGTATCCTTCGTAATAATTGAGCCCCCAGCCCATGCCATAGGCAGTCACAGACCCGGTGAAAGGATCACTCATTCCGAAAGCCTGCCGGGGCTGATGAATCTCCCGCATCACCCGTTCACTGATCAGCCGCTCACCCCGAAACACCCCCGGGTCTCCCAAATGAAGCATCATCCAGTTGGCCATATCTGACACAGAAGCATTCACAGAAGCGGAAGGACCCACATTGTCAAAATTCCGCCTTGCAATGGTTTGAACTTCTCCGTGAATTTCCTGGTGAGGCCAGGCAGCTTTATCGTCTTCTGCAATTTGTGTGATGGAGGTACTGGCCCCGGTCATTCCCAGTGGCGTAAACAAACGCTCAGCAAGAAATTCATCCCAGGGCATTCCTGAAGCAGCCTTCACCACCTCACCGGCCACCATATACATCACGTTGCTGTAAACGTAGCCCGATCGGAAAGTTTGCTCAAAGGGCATATGCTTCACATACTGCATGATGGTTTCGGGATCGCGATCAGGCATGAAACGAATGCGGTTGCCCGTCAGACGGCCAATCCCCACCTGATGTGTCAGCAAATCCATTACCGTCACATTCTCACTCACCCAGGGATCAGACAACTCGAACCATGGCAGGTGGTCACGCACCCTGTCATCCCAGTTCAGTTTTCCCTCATCCACAAGAATTCCAATAGATGCCGACAGCATGGCTTTGGTCAGTGAGGCTACGCCGAAGACCGTATGCTCATCCACCGGGGCATCCTCCCCGAGCTTCCTGATTCCAAACCCACTGGCGTAAACCACCTCACCATCTTTTACAACCGCCACGGCCATACCAGGTATGCCCCAGTCATCCATCCCCCGTTCCATGAACTCAGGCAGGGCGGACAAACGATCCGCCGCTGTACTTACGGGGCCATTGCTGACAGCCAGGGACAACGCAGACGACCCCGGCTCCCCCCTTTCTGCAGCAGCCCCTTTGTGGGGGAAAAACAAAAAACCACTGAATAAAACGAGCAATAATGGCAGAAATCTCACAGAAACATGCATAATGTTGAGTTTTTGTACAAAAATAGAGATTTATCCCCAAACAATTTCCTGTAAGAAAAGCGCATTTATTTAAAAATTTTCATTACTTTTGCACCTCATTTTAATCTCATTACAAACATATTAAACAAATCAAAATGGTAAGACAGTACGAAACCGTTTTCATTATGACTCCCGTTTTGTCTGAAGAACAGATGAAGGAAGCGGTAAGTAAGTTTCAGGACTACCTGAAGAAAAAAGGAGCCGAGATTGTCTATGAAGACAATTGGGGCCTTCGTAAGATGGCCTATCCCATCCAGAAAAAATCAACCGGCTTTTATCACCTTGTTGAATTCAAGGCCGACACCCAGCTGTTAAAAGATTTTGAAC
>PWHO01000048.1 GCA_003555385.1 Bacteroidales bacterium | reverse complement strand
GGATAAACGGTGTTTTTGTCAGCCTGCTGTATTTTAACCATTTCAATGTAAAAAGTCCATTGATTCAAAGAGTCATACACAAAAAGCAACCTCTGGTGAGGGTCGTAAATATAATCTTTCATCACGGCATCCTGCATAAGCGGTGCGGTATGGCCCTCTTCGGTAACAGAATTTGTTTCAGCCAGCCTGATCTCTTTAAGTTTGCGAAAGCGGTAATCACACAGGTAAAAAGAAGCCAGCATACCAGGATCAAGCCCCAGGTTTCCCAACAGGGCCTGGTGAAAGTCCTCAAAGGTCTGATCTGCACGCAACGCGATCTCCCGCAAAAAATCAGTTTGGTCTTCGAAAGATATTTTAAACTTATAAATCAGCATAAAGGCGGATTTGGTGCCGCATAATAATGTTTTAGCTTCACAAAGGTACAGATTAAATTAATGTTTTTTTCAGGCTGAGTCCCATTTTCTCCCCTTCTTCCTGCATTCTGTATAGGGCTTCGGCCCTGTCATTGGAAATTTCACCTTCCAGTATCGCTTCCCTGATGGCCGCCTTGATCTCCCCGACTTCGCGACAGGGGGGCAACCCGAAAGCCTCCATGATATCCTCTCCTGATACCGGAGGTTGCCAGTTGCGCATCCTGTCCTTTTCTTCAATTTCTTTCAGCTTACACCTGACATTTTCAAAGTTCGCCAGGTATCTTTTTACTTTTTCAGGATTCCCCGATGTGATATCAGCCTCGCACAACGTCATCAGGTCATCAATGTCGTCGCCCGCCTCAAAAAGCAACCTTCTAACAGCCGAGTCGGTCACAATACTTTCGGTCAGGGCGATGGGGCGCAGATGAAGTAACACAAGCTTCTGTACATATCGCATCTTTTCATTCATGGGTAGTTTCAGTCGCCTGAAAATTCCTTTTACCATTTTGTGACCGGCGAACTCGTGCCCGTAGAATGTCCAGCCAATCTGCGGATCAAACCGGCTGGTTGCCGGCTTGGCAATGTCATGCAGCAGGGCCGCCCACCTCAGCCACAGATCTTCAGATTTCAACGCCACATTATCGAGCACCTGAAGGGTATGGAAAAAATTATCCTTGTGGGCTTTGCCGTCGATCTCATCCACCCCGTAAAGGGCATCCAGCTCCGGAAAAAAATGTTTCAGTAACCCGGAAGAACGAAGCTTTTTGATCCCTTTGCCGGGGGCCGGAGAAAGCATGATCTTGTTGAATTCATCCATTACCCTTTCAACCGATACAATGGTGATGCGTCCGGCATGGCGCTGAATGGCCTCAAAAGAA
The DNA here is from genome assembly GCA_003555385.1 of Bacteroidales bacterium. Lineage (GTDB taxonomy): Bacteria > Bacteroidota > Bacteroidia > Bacteroidales > UBA7960 > PUPG01. Next base: position 4,984 of record PWHO01000048.1, on the reverse strand, counting down.
GAAGCATCCACAAGGAAGTCCAGCTGGGCCGCGAAACGAATGGCCCGCATCATACGCAAAGGATCATCTGAATAGGTCACATCAGGATCAAGTGGCGTCCGGATACAGCGGTCACGAATATCCTGCATTCCGTTAAAAGGATCCAGCATATTCCCAAAGTCCGTCTGGTTAAGACTCACTGCCATGGCATTGATGGTAAAATCACGGCGCCGCATATCATCATCCAGGCTGCCATCTTCCACAATGGGCTTGCGGGAACTGGCACGATAGGACTCCTTCCGTGCTCCAACAAACTCAACCTGCCACTCCCTGTGCCTCAGCATGGCTGTACCAAAGTTCCTGTAAACTTTCAGTTTATCTGCCTTGTTAAGTTTTTCCGCCACCCGTTTTGCCAGTTCCACCCCGCTACCGGCTACCACGATGTCAATATCGGTGGAAGGCCTTTCCAGGATCTGGTCACGGACCCATCCGCCAATCACATAGGAATGGACTCCCAGCTCTTCCGAAGCCTGCGAAACCACCTGAAAAATTGTATTGCTCAGTTTTTCTTTCAAAAAAAAGTAAGGTTGATTAGGTACAGGAAAGATATTAATTTCTCACAATATGCATTTCTCCGCTTTCGTCAATCCTGACAATCGACGAAGGTTTGGGACGACTGATGACGTCCTGCTCCAGGGGTACAATATAATCTGCATTCTTTTTGACCTCCTCGCTTATCACCCTGAAGGAATGAGGGTTAGGTGCCCCGCTCATATTGGCTGAAGTGGAGGTAACGGGGCGGCCGAAAGCACGAAGCAGCTCCTGGCAGAATTGATGATTGGGAATCCGGATGGCAATGGATCCGTTTACAGCCATCACATTCTTAGGCAAATTGCAGGCTTCGGGATAAATTACTGTCAGCGGTTCAGAAACGCTGCTGATCAGCTCGACCACAATTTCGGGTACCTCTTTCACATATTTCTGTAGCATATCCAGGTCACTCACCAGGATAATCAATGATTTATCCACCAGCCTCTCCTTTAAACGATAAACCTTCTCAACCGCACGGGAATTTGTGGCGTCACAGCCTATACCCCATATGGTATCCGTGGGATATAAAATTGTACCGCCCCCCTGCAGGACATCCACCACCTTTTTTATGTCAAACTCCTGGTTATGCATCTTTGTTATTCAAGTTAACAACAGGCAAGGATCAATGATCCTCAGAAATCCTGTCAAAAAACCACTCAGTTATCCAATTACTCGATTATCTGATTACAGATATATTCAATTGTTGTGCCAAATTATTCTTTTTAAAGGATCATTTTCATGTTAATTTTCTGACCACCCCATTTTCGGTCCATACAACCTTATTATTTTTTACCTCCCTGCGAATGGCCTTGTTTTCCCTGATGGCTGATATCTGCTTGTATGGCCTGTTATGTTCCAGGTGAACACAAATGGCACTGTAGCGGATCTGACGTCCTGTTACCCCGGCATTCATCAATCGCTCTCCAAGCTCCCTGTCCAATCCGCCGTACATCATATCCTCATTGTAACCGTTCACTTTTAAAACATCCGCTCTCCAGCCACTGACATTATGTCCGTTCCAGGTAATCCTGGTGGGGGTAATCCTGTTCAATAAAACCGCTGTCGCGGGATTACGGATCAGTTTAATGAACTTACTGCTCAGGGGCTGGCCCATTTTCAAAAGCCATCGCAATTCAAAAGGCCTTTGGGCATCCAAATCATCCCTGGTAATCGCTTCTGAAACCTTTTTGCTCAGTTTAATATTGCCTCCGCTCAGGAAGCATCCCTTACGATGGTTTCTGAGGTGTTGTTCCACAAAATCCTTCCTGGGAATGCAATCACCGTCACTAAAAATCAAATATTCCGCATCCGTTTCCCGGATTGCCTGGTTTAGAATCCGGCATTTTCGGAATCCTTTATCCGGCTGCCAGATGTGATGCAAATTCAGCGCACTGTTTTCCTGGTAATATTTGATCAGATCAGCTGTTTCCTCTCCTGATCCATCATCAGCAACGATTAAGTCAAATGCTTTGAAAGTCTGCGTCATATACCCCCAGAGGGCTTTTTCCAGCCAACGTGGTTGGTTGTAGGTGCTCAGAATTACAGAAACTTCGGGCAGACGCTTCATTTGTTTCCCTCCTGCTTATTATCCAGAATCAACTGACGCAGCCTGGCATATTTCTGAAAACACAGAAACGCGGCCTGCCGGCTCACCACCAATCCCATATATCCATCCAGAAACCCGTGTTTTACCAGGTAGTACTGGATAAAACGCCATACGGGTTTGTAAAAAACTTTCCAGGTTGAGCAGGAAACCCCCCCTTCAAAGGCCTCTCTGGCAGCAATGCTGCTGAAACGGTTAATGGTTTCGACATGCTCTTCCAGTGAATCGCACATCCAGTGAAGCAAATCACCCTTAAGAAACCCCGTGGCAGCATCCGATTGCATCTCCACCCTGTCATGGGGGTTCATGCCACCCCACTTTCCTTTTCGCCTGTCAAACAGCCTGAGCTTTCTGTCGGGATAGTAGTTTGTGTGGTACATCCATTTCCCGCAAAACCTGTTCAGCCGGTTAAACCGATACGCATCGTGCGTCAATTGATCTTTTATCGCTAAGATGGAAGAAGCCAGTTTATCTGACAAGGCTTCATCCGCATCCAAAGACAATACGTGGTCGTAAGAGGCCAGACCAAGTGCATAATTCTTCTGCTCCACATACCCCAGAAATGGCTGAGTGAAAAATTTTACTCCTAAATCTTTACAGATCTCAGGGGTACGGTCTGACGAACAGGAGTCCACCACCACAATTTCATCGGCAACCGGCTGAACAGACCGGATGCAGCGTTCAATATGTTTTTCTTCATTGAGGGTGATGATGACACCGGAAACAGAAGGCATTTTCGCTCGTTTTGAAGCAAATGTAAGATATTTTTCATTAGACTGCCACCTGATGCTCCCTCAAGGCTTCATTCAGGCTGGTTTTCCGGTCAGTGCTGGCTTTCCGCTTTCCGATGATCAGGGCGCAGGGAACCTGGTAGGTGCCTGCCGGAAACTGTTTGGACATGGTTCCGGGAATCACCACCGCACGTTCCGGCACATACCCCTGGTGTTCAAGAGGATATGGCCCGCTCACATCAATAATTCTGGTCGACCCGGTCAGCACCACATTGGCTCCCAGTACAGCCTCTTTTTTCACAAGCACACCCTCCACAACAATACAGCGTGAACCGATAAAGCAATTGTCCTCAATAATTACCGGGGCGGCCTGAACCGGTTCAAGCACCCCGCCGATGCCAACACCTCCGCTCAGATGAACTCCCTTACCGATCTGGGCACATGAACCAACTGTAGCCCACGTATCCACCATACTGCCACTGTCCACATAGGCGCCGATATTCACATAAGAGGGCATCATAATCACATCCGGGGCAAGATAAGCTCCGTGACGGGCAATGGCGTGGGGAACAACACGTACACCGAGTTCTTTATAGCCTTTTTTCAGAGGCATCTTGTCGTGAAACTCAAAGGGACCCACTTCAATGGTTTCCATTTTTCTGGTAGGAAAATACAAAATGACCGCTTTTTTAACCCAGTCATTGACGACCCAACGGTCTGCTGCAGGGTCAGCCACCCTCAGTTCGCCCTTATCCAGCAAATTGATCACCTTCCTGATGGTTTCACGTACCTTTTCCTGCTGAAGCAACTCCCGGTTTTCCCAGGCTTCTTCAATAATCTTTTTCAATTCATCCATACAATAAAACGGTTTAAAGTTTGAAGACGGCTTCCATCGGCCCTGCCTGATAATGAATCAACAAAGATATGACTATTTTTGCGCCCGTAATAATGGCAGCCGGCCAATTCTCCCGGGCTTTCGTTATCTTTGCAGAAAAATTGGCGGATGGGACGGATCATGGCCATCGATTACGGAAGAAAACGTGTAGGGATTGCCGTTACGGATGAACTCAGGATTGTGGCAGGTGGATTGGCCACGGTACATTCCAAAGATGTGATCAATTTTCTGAAAGATTATACCACGAAAGAAGATGTGGAATGCATCGTGGTGGGCGAACCCTTCGACATGCAAAACAACGCCTCGGATGCATCGCGTTTTATCGATCCGTTTGTCAAACACCTTCGCAAACAATTGCCCGGGATAACTGTTGAAAGACTGGATGAACGCTTCACCTCAAAGATGGCCCTGCAAACCATGATCGATGCCGGGCTGAGGAAGAAAGCCAGGCAAAACAAAGCCCTGGTTGATACCATCAGTGCCACCATTTTATTGCAAAATTACCTGGAGAAAATTTCCAATAAATATTCATCATGAGTATACTACCCATACGTGCATATGGAGACCCCGTACTAAAGAAAAAAGCCGTAGCGGTTACCCCGGAACATCCCGGTTTAAAGGAGCTGATCGACAACATGTGGGAAACCATGTACAAAGCCAGCGGTCTGGGGCTTGCCGCCCCGCAAGTGGGAGAAAGCTTACGGATTTTCATCATCGACGCTTCTCCTTTCGGAGATGAAGAACCCATATTGTCAGACTTCAAAAAGGTTTTTATCAATGTCGAAATACTGGAAGAAACTGGAAAAACATGGTCTTTTAACGAAGGGTGCCTGAGTTTTCCCGGGTTGCGCGAAGACATCAGCAGGCCTCCGCATATCCGTATCAGGTACCAGGATGAGGATTTCAATGAATATGAGGAAGAATATACCGGCCTGGCTGCCCGGATTATACAGCACGAATACGACCACATCGAAGGAACACTGATGGTGGACCGCATGATGCCCCTGAAGCGAACCCTGCTTCGGAAAAAACTCAATAACATTACCAAAGGGCTGGTTGATGTAGATTATAAGATGAAATTCCCCCTGAAAAAGAAATGACCTACCAAAAACACAGACTCTCCAACGGCATACGGATTATCCACCGGTACACCGATTCTTATGTGGCGCATTGCGGATTAATGAT
>PWHO01000221.1 GCA_003555385.1 Bacteroidales bacterium | reverse complement strand
CGGCCGATCAACCCCCGCCATACCGTGTAAAGGGCACGGTATCCTGTGCGGCAAAATCACCTTTGATGTATTTGAAATAGCCGGCAATGGCAATCATGGCAGCATTGTCGGTAGTGTATTCAAAAGGAGGGATGTATACCTCCCAGTTCCCTTGTTCTGCTTCGCTGGTAAAGGCAGCCCGCAGCCCTGAGTTGGCCGATACCCCGCCGGCCATGGCCACATGGCTAATGCCGGTTTCCTTCACCGCTTTTCTCAGTTGTTTCATGAGGATCTCCACGATGGTGTGCTGAATGGAGGCCGACAGGTCAAGGGTGTTCTTTTGGATGAAATCCGGGTCTTTTTTCAACGCATCCCGCAGGAAGTACAAAATAGAGGTTTTCAATCCGCTGAAACTGAAATCCAGCCCCGGCACTTTCGGATGAGGGAAACGGAATTTATCCGGATTCCCTTCTCTTGCGTTCTTGTCGATCAGCGGCCCGCCGGGGTAGGGCAGCCCCATGATCTTGGCCGCCTTGTCAAAGGCTTCTCCGGCCGCATCGTCGATGGTGTTGCCGATCACCTCCATCTGGTAAGGACTGTGAACCTTAACGATTTGCGTATGTCCGCCCGAAACGGTCAGGCAAAGAAAGGGGAAGGGAGGTGTTTTCTGACGGTCATCCTCAATGAAGTGGGCCAGTATGTGGGCATGCATATGGTTGACCGTAATCAGCGGAATGCCCGTGGCCAGGGCAAAAGACTTGGAAAACGAGGTGCCCACAAGTAGCGAACCCAGCAATCCCGGACCATTGGTATAGGCTATGGCGCTGATCTGGCTTTTTTGTATATTTGCCGTACGGATGGCTTTTTGGATAACCGGTATAATGTTTTGCTGATGTGCCCGTGATGCCAGTTCAGGAACAACTCCGCCAAAATCTGTATGAACTTGCTGGTTGGCAATAAGATTGGCAAGAATTTTGCGTTCTCTTATTACGGCTGCTGATGTATCGTCGCAGGATGATTCGATCCCCAGAATGTATGTATCCATATTCACTGTCACAACAAGGAAGTAGCTGTCAAATAATTGGAGGGCAAAGGTATCAAAAAAACGCGTAAAATAGTTCTGTGGGTGCTCGCCGTATTGGTGCTGCTGCCTGCTCTTTTTTATGGGCTGCTTCAGAGCCCCTCCGTCCAAACCTACCTTGTAAGCCATCTTACCAATTATCTTTCCAGGGAGCTTGAAACCGAAGTTCGCGTGGGTGCTGTGGATATTTCACTGTTTCGGTCCGTGATTCTGGAAGATGTCTCAGTAATGGACAGAGACGGGGAGCCCCTGTTTGTTATGGAGTACCTGAAGGGCGATGTGGATAAAGTATCTTTCCGCCGACGGCAGCTTAGCCTGAGCCGGCTCGAAATAGATGGTGCATTCGGCGGTGTTTATAAAAAGGAAGGGGAAGAAGATTATAACTTCCGCTTTCTGGTGGATTATTTTTCTGACGAACTCGGCAACGGACCCGGTCCCGGCTGGGATGTCAGCCTGGCGGCGCTGACGTTGCACGATATTTCTTTCCGGCACCAGGATCCCAATGCAAGTCCCGTCCCCAATAATACCTTCGATCCGGCCGATTTCTACATTGGAGACCTTCACCTGGCCATTGAAAATATACGCTCCTCCGGTGAAATGGTGGAGTTTGAGCTGGACTATTTGCGTTATCAAGAATCCAGGGGGTTTCAATTGAATTACATGTCCGGGAATTTTGCCATCGGGTCAGGCAGGCTGGCAGTTGAGCATTTTGCTTTTCGCACCCCCGGCAGCGAAATGGCCTTTGACATGATGCTGGAGCATAACGGTTTTGATAGTTTTCGGGATGTGTTGGCTGGAAAGGGGTTTAATTTGACGATGCAGCCCTCCAGGCTGGATATGCGTGACGTTGCCCACCATTTTCCCGCCTTTTACGGGGCAGATCAGCTGGTGTCGTTCAGCGGGGAGATCACCGGGCAGGCTGATTCGCTTATGGGCCGTGGGTTGTCAGTAGCCTACGGAGAGGCTGCCTTATTCCGTGGCGATTTTAATCTGAATCTTCTCACGGAATGGCCGCATCTGCGGATGGATGTAAGGGTGGATGAGCTTAGCGGCAAAGCCGCTGCCATCAACGACGTACGCATCCCCGAAGAGATGGAATTCAATATGCCGCAACTGCCCGACTTTTTGGTGGGTGCAGGCCAATTTGCATTTTCCGGATCGGTGATGGGAGATCTCGCCGGTTTTGAAGCGGACGGCCGCCTGCGTACCGATGCCGGGTTGCTTTATGCAGATGTGCTTTTCCACCGGGATAATCCGGAACGGCCTTACCGTTATGAAGGGACTGCAGAAGGAGAGCGGATACGTGCCGGTTTGTTGCTTGGTAACTCTCAACTGCCCGGGCCCATTGACATGTATACCCGTTTCAGCGGGTCTGGGCTTTCGCTGGAAACGGCCGATCTGGTCTTTGACGGAGGGGTGACCGCTATGGATTTTCGGGGTTATACCTACCGCAACATCATGTTTTCGGGTGATATGATCGAGGAAAAGTTAAACACAGCTGTTTCGGTTACTGATCCTTACCTGGAGTTCGATTTTTCAGGGATGGTTGACCTTGGACCCGCAGTCCCCGAGATAGATTTTCAGGCGGTTTTTGACCGCGCCAACCTGACCCGTCTGAATATTTACCAGCGCGATAGCCTTTATGAGTCGGTGCTTACGGCCGGGTTGGAAGTGGATGCCCGTTTCGGGTCGGTTAACCACATGGAGGGGGAGGTGCTGATCAACAATATCCGCTACACGGAGGATCCTGTTTTTTCGGAACATTTTCCGGAAAGGGGTGATTCCAGGGGCTACCGGACCGGTGATATTTACCTCAGCAGTGCCGTGTGGGCTTCAGACAACAGCCACCTGAGGGTCAGGTCTGACTTTCTGGATGCCGATATGCATGGAAAGATCCATTTTGAGCACCTGGGGCGTTCTCTTCGACATCTGGCCGACGAATTTCTCCCTTCCCTTGAAACCGGCCGTGGTTTTGCTTCACTGCCCGACAGCCTGTCCAGTGACCTGAATTTTTCTGTCCGTTTCAACCATACCGAATTACTCTCTGAATTGTTCTTTCCGTGGATTGAGATCTCTCCGGAGGCTTGGATTAACGGGAGATATGATGTTTCCGCCCAGTCACTGAAACTGGATGCCCAGGCCGATATGCTTACCCTGGGCGGACGGCGTTTTGCTGACTGGGAGCTTGAAGGGGAACGTGTGGATGAATCTTTTCTGTTGCAAAGTACCAGCCGGAAGCTGATGTTGTCTGACAGCGTCCATATGAATAACTTCTCTTTTGATACTGCTTTTTGCCGTGACAGCATTATGCTGGATCTCACATGGCGGTCAGATAACAACGGAGAGGAAAACCACGGGCAATTAAGGGGGGCAGCCTGGATTTATGGCCCCCAATACAAGGAGTTCAGTTTTTATGATTCCCATGCTTTTATTGACGGGGACTTGTGGCGTATCGCACCAGATAACCAGCTGATTATTGATTCGGCCCGCATTGCTGCCCGCAGGATGCGTTTCTATCATGAAGATCAGTATGTTGAGGCCAGCGGGGCGCTCAGTGCTGATCCTGATGACCGGCTGGTGTTATCATTTGCCGGTTTTGACCTCTCTTACAGTGACCTGCTGCTCGGAGAAAGTAACTTTGAGTTTGACGGGACGGTTGACGGATTTGTGTCGGTTACGGCTTTTTATCAGCCGGTCAGTATCGGTGCGGAGCTTCATGTGGCGGACTTTACGTTTAACCGCGAATGGCTGGGAGACCTGGACCTTCATAGCTTATGGAACAACGAAGAGGAGGCTTTTGAGGTAGACGGGGCCATTGTAGCCGGTGAAAACGGGGTGATTCACGAACCCCTCGTTGTGACCGGCAGGGTTTATGCCGGTGACAGGGAGGATAATTTCGATCTGAATATTGACCTCACCGACATGACCATGGCGATCTGGGGTCCTTACCTGGGAAACTTTGCAGAAAATTTTGATGGTGAGGCTACCGGCAGGCTGCGAATGGATGGCCCGCTGTCCGGACCTGAACTGTCCGGGAATATCCACCTGGAAAATACCGGGCTTTATATCCCATACCTGAACACGAGTTATCATTTCAGCCATGAGGTTGAATTCGGGAAGGATTTTTTTCGTTTTGAGAACCTGGTACTGCAGGATACCCTTGGCAACACCGGACTGGCCACCGGTTCATTTATGCATCAGAATTTTTCTGATTTTTCACTGGATGTGAGACTGCAGCCCGAACAGATGATTATTTTCAATACCGGACCCCGTGACAATGCATTTTATTACGGTACCGGGTTTTTGACCGGGGTCGCACATCTGCACGGTCCGGTTAACTTAATTACCATGGACATTACCGGGCGGACCAACCGGGGAACCCGGGTGTTTCTGCCGCTTAACTATACCGGGGAGGTAAGCGAAAGTCATTTCATTTCCTTTGTTTCAGAGGAAGAAACCCCGGAGGGGCCATCTTTCAGGCTTTCCCCGCCCCCCGGGGCGGTTGCCCTGAATTTTGACCTGGAGGTGACGCCAGAGGCGGAGGTGGAACTGTTGTTCGATGCCCGCTTTGGTGATATTATCCGGGGGAGGGGGTCCGGTGACCTGAAGCTGGAAGTGGCACCCGAGGGTACCTTCAATATTTATGGCGACTATGTGATCGAAGACGGAGAATACCTGTTCAACCTTCAGAGTATCATTAATAAACGTTTTCGGATCGAACAGGGTAGCAGCATTGGCTGGACCGGCGACCTGAACGATGCCGACATGGATCTTCGGGCGGCTTACCGGCTTCGTACCCCGCTTTATGACCTGGTGGCAGGCGAAGGGGTTGACCCCGATGTCGCCGACCGTTACCGGCGACGCATCCCGATTGAAACCATTCTGATACTGCAGGATAAATTATTCAACCCGGCCATCTCCTTTGATATTGAAATACCGGGAGGTGATGAGGGTACCAGGGAGATGATCGAAAGGATGATCGCCACGGAGCAGGAGATGAACAGGCAGGTGTTTTCTTTGCTGGTACTGAATCGCTTTTTGCCTACCACTGCCGACCAGTACAACACTGCTTTGGGTTATGGAGTGGGCAATACTTCCTCGGAACTCTTGTCGAATCAGCTGAGCAACTGGCTTTCACAGATCAGTTCTGATTTCGATATTGGGGTCAATTACCGCCCGGGCGATGAGATCAGCAGCCAGGAAGTGGAGCTGGCACTTTCTACCCAGTTTTTTGATGACCGGGTGATTGTAGACGGCAATTTTGGTGTGGCCGGAAACCAGACGGCCACGGGCTATGCGGCTCAGGGAGCAAATCAGATCATCGGTGATGTGAACGTCGAGGTGAAGATTACCCCTGAGGGAAAATTCAGGGTAAAGGCATTTAATCGCTCCAATACTTTCGATATTATCCATACCAATGCTCCGTATACACAAGGGGTCGGGCTTTTTTACCGCCGGGAATTTGACGGCCTGGGTGATTTATTCCATAGAGAAAGAGAGCCCGCGGAGCTGCCGTTTTTGCCTGCGGTTACATCCGGCTCGGATACAGAGACCTCCGGTGGTTCAAATGAATCCGGTGAGAATAATTAAACTTTCCCGGCACAGGCACGCGCAACTACCGGGGTAAAAGCCGCGCAACTACAAGGCAAAAGCCGCGCAACTACAAGGCAAAAGCACGCGCAACTAGCGGGGCAATCCTAAAACAGGTGCCCCATTTTTTTTCTCTTGGTATCCAGGTACACCTTGCAGTGGTCTGTAGTGGCTACAATGATGGGCACGTTTTCGGTGATTTCGATGCCGTATCCGATAAGCCCTGTTTTTTTCCGCGGGTTATTGGTGATGAGTTTGATTTTGGTTGCCCCCAAGTCTCTGAGTATTTGTGCACCGATGCCGTAATCTCTTTCGTCCGCCTTGAACCCCAGTTCGATGTTGGCTTCCACGGTATCCATTCCCTGCTCCTGCAGGTGATAGGCCCGCAGCTTGTTCAGCAGGCCGATGCCGCGACCCTCCTGGTTCATGTAGAGTACAACCCCCTTGCCTGATTTTTCTACCATATCCATGGCCTGGTGTAGCTGTCCGCCGCAATCACACTTGCATGAGCCGAAGATATCGCCTGTGACACAGGAAGAATGAACCCTCACCAAAACCTCTTCGCCCGGTTCCCAGCTGCCCTTGGTCAGGGCCAGGTGAACCTTGTCATTGGTGGTTTGTTTGTAGGCGGTGAGTTTGAAGTTGCCCCATTGGGTGGGCAGATCCACCGTGATCTCCTGTTTGATGTGGCTTTCATTCT
>PWHO01000090.1 GCA_003555385.1 Bacteroidales bacterium | reverse complement strand
TGCATCCCGGTACCCGGCAACCAATTACCCCGGATCTGCTGGAACCATTGTTTCCGCGTGACCTGATCATGCAGGAAACTTCATCTGAGCGGTACATAGAGATCCCTGAAGAAGTCAGGCGCATATATGCCAAATGGAGGCCAACTCCATTGATCCGCGCAAGGGGCCTTGAGAAAATGCTTGACACTCCGGCGAAGATCTATTACAAGTACGAAGGGGTGAGCCCTGCCGGGTCGCATAAACCCAATACAGCTGTGGCACAGGCTTTTTATAACAAGATTGCCGGCACCAAGCGGATTGCCACCGAAACAGGGGCCGGGCAGTGGGGCACTGCGCTGGCTTACGCCTGTCAGGCTTTCGGGATGGAGTGCGAGGTATACATGGTTCGTGCAAGTTATGACCACAAGCCATATCGCAAGGTCATGATGAATGCCTTTGATGCTCAGGTGTATCCGTCTCCGTCCGACCGGACTGAATATGGGAGGCAGGTCCTCAAGGAAAATCCTGACTCCACCGGCAGCCTTGGAATTGCCATATCCGAGGCCATTGAAAAGGCAGCTTCCGACCCGGATGCGCATTATGCCCTTGGCAGCGTGCTCAATCATGTGCTTTTGCATCAGACCATTATCGGGCAGGAGGCCATCCTGCAGCTGGAAAAAGCCGGCGACATGCCCGACATGATCGTGGCACCTTTCGGGGGCGGCAGTAATTTTGCCGGTATTGTTTTTCCTTTCCTGAGGATGAATCTGGTGGAAGGACAGAACATTCGCTGTATCGCCGTGGAGCCCAATTCCTGTCCCAAGCTGACCCGTGGCCAATTCCGGTATGACTTCGGTGATACCGCCGGAAAAACCCCGTTGCTGCCCATGTATACCCTGGGGCATGATTTTATTCCATCGCCCATCCATGCCGGCGGACTGAGGTATCACGGGGCCGGGGTTTTGGTGAGTCAGCTGCTGAAAGACGGTTTGATTGAAGCGGTTTCAGAGGGTCAGGACCGTTGCTTTAAAGCAGGCCTGGACTTTATCAAAGCCGAAGGGATTATTCCGGCTCCTGAAGCGACTCATGCCATTGCCACTGTGATGGATGAAGCACTGCGTTGCCGGGAGGAAGGCCGTTCAAAAACCATTCTTTTCAACCTTTGCGGACACGGTCATTTTGATATGTCAGCCTATGATGCCTATATGTCAGGGAGCATCTCGGATGTGAATGTGACTGATGAGCAGATCGGTGCTTCTATGGCCGGTACTGATATGTTCCAGCCGGCATGAAAGTTTCCGGACGGGAACAATTCATGTTCCGGTTCTGCCAGAAACAACGAGAACTTTGGCCCTGGCGGGAAACCCGAGAATCGTTATTCCCGTGGGCTGAATAATTAAGCGGGGCACCCTGTGTATGGAGTGCCCCGCTTTGTGTATGGTTGCCCGGCTCGTGGTTTGTCTGTCCGGATCCTGGTTTGTCTGTCCGGATTCTATTTGTTTGCCTGAATCCTTATTGGTATGCCGTGAAGCTTATGGGTCATGGGGTTTCTTCTTTTTCAGGTTCCCTGGGTTTTTCTCTTTCCACCGCCTGAAGTGCTTCAAGGGCTTTTCTCAGTTCTTCCATTGCTCCTTTCATTTCACGCTGGAAATCATCGCTTTCAAACTTTAGACGAAGCTCTTCCATGCCTTCGCGGAATAATTCTCCGGCGTGGCGCATTTCATGCTGAAATTCCTCACTTTGAAATTTGTTCCGGAGTTCTTCCATAGCTTTCCCCATTTCTTCACCCATTTTTTTCATCTCCTGTTGAAAGGCTTCTCCGTGGCCGAATTGTTCTTCCAGTTGCTTCATGGCTTCACGGTATTCTTTCCCGGCCTTCTGCATCTCTTTTTGAAATGCCTCGTCCTGAAATTGTTCCTGAATCTCCTTCATTGCCTGCTCGAATTCAAGCCGGGATTCCTGCATTTGCCTTCCGAACTCTCCGGAGTGGAATGTTTCATGCAGTTCTTTGTTCATTTCCTGAAGCGCAATCCTTGCCTCTTCAATCGCCCTGCGAAGCTCTTCCCGGTCTTTTTTGCTCAGGGTATCCCAGGCCATGGTGGTGCCGTCATGGAGGCGTATATTTCTGGGTTCAGGATCAGTCGTAACGGCTTGCCGGGCCGGGGCAGACTCCTGTGACCCTTCAGCGGCTATCGGTTCCGAAACGGTGGCCTGTGGTTCTGACCAGGCACCCGGGCTGTCAGAGTTCCCGTGTGCTTCCCACTCAAATATGTGGTACATGTCGAGATAGCCATTATTGCCCATCGGCCTGACAGCGGTTTGGGCCGGATGAATCCAGGCCACTGAAATAAAAGCAAATACCAGCGCCAAAAGGGCTGCCAGTTTTTGCCCGGCATTGAATTTTCTTGTTTTCATGGTCATCATGTGTTTAATTCTGGTGAATAATTGATTTTTTGATTGTGTGGCAGCCAGCGCCGGTTGCATGGCACGGCCACCACGTTTTTCTTCCAGGCTTACCAGGGCCCGGGCATACATCACAGGGTTATTGACCTCTTTAACGATCCATTCATCCACCCTTAACTCCCGCTCTTTTCTTATGCGCCTGCTGATCCACCAGGTGGCGGGATGGTAGAAAAACAGTATTTCCAGCAAGGTTTGAACGGCATTGATATAATGGTCTTTGCGCCTGATGTGATACAATTCATGAAGCAGAATGCTTTCCACCTGCTCGGGTGGCAGACTGCTCAGCAAGGAAAGAGGAAGAAGTATCACCGGCCTGAAAAACCCCACAACCATGGGAATATCGACCCTCGAAGAAAGCCACACCGGCACCTCAATTCGCAAGCCAGCTTTTTGCTTTAATCCTTTATATCGCTGCATCCATTCTTCAGGGACGGGCCGTATATTTTTTCTTTTCAGCGAGAACATTCTGGAATAGGCGAATGCCGCATGCATGGCAAATAAAACCACCCCGGTGAGATAGAACCAAAACACCCAGGGAGTCAGGGCTTCAAATCGGCCAAGTAAATCGGGCTGACCCTTGTCGATCAGGAAAAACTGCCGGCTGCCTTCCATTGCCAGCCAAGCCATCTCTTCAAATTCAACCGACACGATTTGCCGCGCATTGCCGTAAACGGCGTATTGCCTGAAAAACGTAAATGCAAAACTGGCCGGTATTGCCAGGAGGGCGAGCAATGAAATGTTGTACCTGACATTGGCAGCATGTTTTTGGGTTCCCTTCATAAGCAGAAACCATAGCAGGGCTATCAGTCCTACCTGCCAAAGGCTGTGGAGCACTGTCCAGCCCAGGGCATTAATAACAGGATGCGCAAGATGTTCGATGATGCTCATGGCTCTTTATTTTTCAAACTGCTGCAAATATTCCCTGATTTCCCGGATATCTTCCCGGGATAGTTTTTCGTGATCCAGTGCACCCATCACCAGCCGGCCCGCAGAGCCCCTGAATAAGCCGTCAATCATTTTCCCCAGGAATTGTTTTTGGGCCTTTTCCCTGCTGATAGCCGGTTCGTAGATATGGGTCCGGCTGGATGTGTCGCGCGACAGCAATCCCTTTTCTGCCATGATCTGCATGGTTTTCAGGGTGGTGGTATAGCCGGTATCTTTATGTTTCTCAAGTACTTCATGTACCTCACGGACAGTTGCCTGCTCTTTTTCCCATAATATTTGCAGGATGGCCAGTTCGTTTTCCGTGGGCTGATATTTTTTTTGTTCAAGCATTTGGAGGGGGTGTTAGTTAGTTGTTAGTTGTTGGTTCTCATGGGCCGTGGACGGTGGGGGTTGTCTATGGACGGTGGATGAAGTTGGCGGTTGTTGGTTCTCATGGGCTATGGATGGTGGGGGTTGCCAATAAGCGGTGGACGAAGCTGGAAGTTGTTGGTTGTTGGTTGTTAGTTCTCATGGGCAAAGTGATGGGTAAAACCCAACGGACTGGTAAACGGCCCATGCGGTTGTTGGTTGTTAGTTGTTAGTTTTGAGTACGAAAGAATTCGTAGCAAATATAATACGAAAGTTTTCGTAATGCAAATGTTTTTAAAAATATTTTCAAAAAAATTGTACCTTCATCAATACAATATTCTTTTAAGTGATTCATTTTGTTTTATTTAAGCTTCTTAAGTCATGGTAAAACAATACGATATACAACTTCCTGCTTTTAAGCGGGGATTTCATTTGGTTACTCATCATATTACGGATGCG
Organism: Bacteroidales bacterium; assembly: GCA_003555385.1. Classification (GTDB taxonomy): domain Bacteria; phylum Bacteroidota; class Bacteroidia; order Bacteroidales; family UBA7960; genus PUPG01. The sequence continues at coordinate 2,164 of PWHO01000090.1, read as the reverse complement.
ATTGAAGCGCTTCCTGATAAAGGGTTGGTCAATGTGTTTCTGCATCATACTTCTGCGGGGCTGATTATTAATGAGAATGCGGATGCATCGGTCCCTGCCGATCTGGGCAACAGTTTTGATGAGCTGGCTCCTGAGGGAATGTCCTATTACACCCATATCATGGAAGGGGATGATGACATGCCGGCACATATCAAATCGGCACTGACGGGCGTATCCCTGACTATTCCCATATCAGGTGGCAAACTGAAACTCGGCACCTGGCAGGGGATATTCTTGTGCGAATTCCGCAACCACGGAGGCCCCCGGCGGTTAACCATAACCGTTTACGGATAGCATGGTGTGGCCTCTTTACCCGTCCACCGGCCACGGGCAACCCCCTCGTCCATGGCCCATGAGAACCAACAACCGGAGGCGCGCAGCGCCGACTAACCAACAACCAAAGTGGCGAAGCCACGTAAATTTCCAAGTTTTTTCCCGGAATTTCGAAATGATGATCAGGATTGCTTTTTGTAATTTTGTGTTATTAAATACCTAGATACTTCAATATAAAACAAACAAGATATGGCTGATCATTTTTTCAAAACGGTATCCTATGATGTGGAGGGGATGAGTTGTACGAACTGTGCACTGGGCATTCAGCGTTCTCTGGAGAAGGAGGGCTTTCACAATGTAAATGTGGATTTTTCCAGTGGGGAGGTTCAGCTGGAGGTAGCTGATGAGGCCCGGTTGCCTCTTGCAATTAAACGGATCGAGGATTTGGGCTATAAAGTAAAAGACCGGACTGACGGGGAGGACGACCAAAAAAAAGGACTCGCGCCCATTGAGAAAAAGTTCTGGTTCACGGCCATTTTTACCGTACCGCTGATCTTGTCCATGTTCATTCCGGTGGACTTTCTGCACAACGACCTTTTCCAGCTTGCGTTGACGATCCCGGTATTCGCCGTGGGGTTCTGGCATTTTGGCCGCAGTGCCTGGTTCAGTTTGCGTTCCGGGGTGACCAATATGGATGTGCTGATTTTTCTGGGTAGTACAGCTGCCTTCATTTACAGCCTGATAGGGACTGTTTACGGGCTCGGCCATGATTATATGTTTTATGAAACATCGGCCAGTATCATTTCCATTGTCCTGTTGGGGAATATGCTTGAGCACCGCTCTGTGAAAAAAACCACTTCTGCCATTGACGACCTGGCACGCCTGCAAAAAAATACGGCCCGCCGGATTACTACCGAAATCTATGAGGGACAAGAGTCTGTTGAAGAGGTGGATGCCGCTCTGGTGGAAGAAGGGGAGCGTGTTTTGGTCAATTCCGGTGACAAAATTCCGATAGATGGGGAGATTTACTGGGGAAGTGGCAGTGTGGATGAGAGCATTATTTCCGGGGAAGGCATCCCGGTAGAAAAGAAAAAAGGAGACAAAGTGGTGGGAGGAACCATCCTGGTTTCCGGAACTTTGAAGGTACAGGCAACAGCCACAGGTAAAGATACAGTGCTTTCCCAGATTATTGAACTGGTCAGAAAAGCGCAGAAAGACAAGCCGAAGTTGCAAAATCTGGCCGATAAGATCAGCCGGATCTTTGTGCCTGTGGTTGTTTCACTGGCTCTTCTTACCATTGCCTACTGGTTTTTTGGCACTGACCTGCCTTTCCGTGATTCATTGATGCGGGGGGTGGCCGTACTGGTCATTGCCTGCCCCTGTGCCCTCGGGCTGGCTATTCCCACTGCGGTAACTGTGGGGATGGGGCGTTCTGCCAAAACAGGGATACTGATAAAAGGAGGGACCTCCATCGACAAATTTGCTTCAATTGATACGATTGTGTTTGACAAAACCGGGACTCTTACCACAGGGAAATTTCGTATCACCAACCTGAGGAGTTTTACCCGGACTGAAGAGGAAGTTCGCGCTATCCTGTATAATATGGAGAAGCACTCATCTCACCCCATTGCACAGGCCATTACACAGCATTTTAAAGGAGCAGGGGAGATGAGCTTTGAATCTGTTGAGGAGCAAAAAGGGCTTGGTATTGAGGCCGTTGACAGCTCCGGGAACCAGTTTATTGCCGGGTCTTACAATGTGGCCGCTCACTTAACCACGGATGACAGTCACAATATTTACCTTCTGATGAATGATGAACTGATCGGCTGGGTAGATATCGCCGATGATATCA
>PWHO01000225.1 GCA_003555385.1 Bacteroidales bacterium | reverse complement strand
CCGGGCTTCCGGAAACAAAGATCATCCGCCCTTTGAGAAAATCGGTTTTCCCCGTTTTCAACACATACATCAGCAATGCCTGACGGGTTGAATTGAGATGGTTGGGCATGGAGTCCTTTGTGATGGGAATATACTTCGCCCCCGAGGTGGTTCCCGATGTTTTGGACAGGTACATGGGCCTGCCGGGCCACAATACATCTTCTTCCCCTTTGAGGATACGGTCTATCCAGGGCTTAAAGTCTTCATATTCGCGTATGGGCACCTGTCTGGCGAAGCTGGCATGATCCGTCACCTTGTTCAGCTGATGTTCGCGTCCGAAGGCGGTATGCTGCCCCCTTGATATCAGCTCCTCAAACACCTTCTGCTGCAATTCTACAGCATGGACATACCATTTGTCAAAACGTTTTTTGCTGATTTTGGCCAGCGTCCTGGCTCCAAAAGTTAAAAGCATATACAGTTATATTATATTTTTATTCAGCTAATAATTGATTGATCAGTGCCACATATACATCGATCCCTTTCTCAAGTTCATCAACCGGCATCCGTTCATCAAAATAATGGATGGATTCCATCAGTTCCTCTGTCATCAGCACAGGCAGCAAACCGTAAGCAGGGATTCCGTTGCGCCGGAAAAAACGGTTGTCATTGATGGCCACGAACATAAAAGGCACCACCGATACACCCCCGTATACCGAAAGAATACTTTGCTCCATCGCCCGGTAATAAGGGCCCTGGGGCGAAACCGGACTGGCGGGGCTTGACGCAATCACTTCAACATCCACCTCATAGGGGTCAATGATCTTCCTCACATGGTTCAGGAACTGCTCTTCATCCGTGCCCGGTAACAAGCGGCAATCAAACACAGCCCTGGCCCTGGTGGGAATCTGGTTGTAAGCTCCATCGCTGCTGTTCAGGCTGGTCAGTGACAAGGTATTTGTAAACATGGAAATAACCAGGGGGTCGGCCCGAAGGAAACGACTGAACAATGGAGCAGTAAGGTGGATATTTTTCATAAGCCTTCGCCGGAACAATCCTTCGTATTCAGCCATCTGGCCCAGGGCCTGCTCTACCACCGGTTCAATGCTGATCTGGGGTTTGGCATCCAGCAAGTCATTGGTGGCCTTTACCACCTCCCTGGTGGGATAGTTTTGCCGGGGTACAGAGGCGTGCCCGGAGGCTTCCACGGTGGATTCAAGTGCCATCCACAAACGTCGTTTCTGGGCCACACCAAGTCCGAATACCGGCCTGTCAGGATGGGCTCCGATGATGCCTGTCAGCCCGGCACCACCCTCTCCGTAAACCACCACAGGGTTCAGTTCATCGAGGTATTGATCGGCAATAATCCGGGCTCCGGTATCGCCTCCCGTCTCCTCACCGGATACGGCCAGCAGGCTCACATTATACGGCAGGTCTTCACGGGCTGCCTGATCCACGAACTGCCGCAGGGCCAATACCTGCATCACACCCATGGCCTTGTTGTCAATGGCACCCCGGCCCCAGACCATGCCATCGGCAATTTTGCCGGAGAATGCGGGATAGGTCCATCCCTCCGGCTCCCCGGGAGGAACCACATCAAGATGGGTAAGCAGCACAATATTGGGTTTCCCGTCCTCAAGGGGGTACAAAGAGGCGGTAAAATTATAGCTGTCTTCCTCATCAGTAAACACATGCACGTGCAGGCCCTGTTCCCTGCAGAATTGGGCCAGAAACTCTCCGGCTTCTTTCTCCTGGCCCGTCACGGAGGGGATCTGCACGTAGCGGCTGAGCAGAAGTGCCGGGTCAATGGTATCGTTCATGCCCGTATTATGCTTTTCCGTGGCGGAGAGAATTTCATCGAAAGTGGCTTCGGAACGAGCAATGGGAAACAATCCCATATCAGGAGTTTCAGCAGAGAAATCCATCCCTGCAGCAGAAACAACGGGAGAAGCAATAAAAAAAAGCAACACCAGACTATAGAGGTAAACCCGGAAACTCCTTGTTTTATTCAATCTGCAGGTATTCATAATTAAACATTCTCCTTGGGTTGATGGTTTCATAAAAGTACGATTTTTCCATGACTTAATGCATTTGCAAGGATTCTCCTGGTCGAAAAATACAGCATACAGGGAGCAAAAATCAACCATTGATGCATCATTAAACACACATGTCTTTGTTATTTGTTTTAACTTTGGAAGAAGCCGGGCGATCATCGCCCGATAAAATACATTCATTAAAATACGGATGCAAATGAGTAAACTACAAATCAGCATGGAAGGCATTTTCGAAACAGCAGGTCAGTTAATGGTCACTCACGGCCTGAGATTACTCACAGCCATTGTGGTGCTGCTGATCGGACTTTGGCTGGCCGGAAAACTGAGCCGGGTATTCTATTCAGTTATGAAAAAAAGGGAAGTTGATCCTTCTCTCAGGGGCTTTCTCAAAGGCTTTATCTCCATCCTGTTGAATATACTGGTGTTTATCATTGTGCTGACTCTGGCCGGGGTGCCGATGACCGCATTTATCGCCATTTTAGGTGCAGCCGGTCTGGCTATAGGTTTTGCCCTTTCAGGCACCCTGCAAAACTTTGCAGGAGGCATGCTTATTCTGACCATCAAACCATTCAAGGTTGGTGACTTCATTGAAGCACAAAACTTTTTGGGCACCGTTACAGACATCCAGGTCTTCAACACCATTTTGCAAACCATCGACAATGTGGTGGTCATCCTTCCCAACGGCAACCTGGCCACCGGGGCCATCACCAATTACTCGGTCAATGATACCCGCCGCGGACAGTGGGTATTTCGCATGGCCTATGGGGACAGTTTTCCGAAGGTAAAAGAGGTATTAAAAAAAGTGCTGGAAGAAGATGAACGTGTATTGTCTGAACCAGAACCGATGATCTTCGTTTCCGACCTCACAGACAGTTCCGTGGATATCACGGTAAGGGGCTGGGCAACAGCCGACGATTTCTGGCCTCTGAGTTTTGATATCAGGGCAAAAGTGTATGAAGCCTTTGCGAAAGAAGGCATCAGTATGCCATTCCCGCAAATGGATGTACACCTGCAGAAAGAGGATGCAGAACAAAAAGCGGAAACCAATTAATTGTCGTGCGCTTCGAGGAAAGGGATCCATGACCTCATGAAATCATTAAAATGCGTTTCCATGGGGTTATGGCCCACTCCTTCCAGCATGATCAGTTCTGTTTCAGGCATACGCTCAAGGATCCTTTTCCTTCTTTCCACCGGCACCCAGGTGTCGGAATCACCCCATATGGCAAGGGCCGGCATACGCAGTTCAGCTGCATCCAGGGAAGTAAGTTCCTCATGAAAGGTTGCTGCAGCCAGTATGGCCCGGCCAGTCCCGGGAATCTGAAGAGGACGCAGGTAAGCCTCCACCTGGCGTTCTTCGGGAGGAATCCCGTAAGCCGACTCCAGCATGTCCTCCACACGGCGCCGGGTAATGACCCATTCCTCAGCCAGCTCACCCAGAAAAAAACGCAGGGGAGACAACCGCAGCAGGGCGCGTGCAGGCCGGGGTTCATCTTCCAGGGTGAGAAAAAGTGCCGCCGCTACAAAGGTTACACTACGAAGATGTTCCGGATATTGAAGGGCAAAGGCCTGGGCAACGCCGCCGCCCATGGAGTGTCCGGCCAGGTGCCATACCCTGCCGGAAAAGTTCTCCTCCGTCAGTTTATTTACCCTTAAGGCGTGAGCTGTAACAGATTGGTTGATGCCGTCAGATTTGTCGCTGTATCCGAAGGGAGGAAGATCCACCGCCACTACCTCATATCCGAGCTGATGAAGGCTATCCGCCACTTCCTGCCACGAGAATGTGGAAGCCCCGAATCCATGCAGGAGCAAACAGCTGCCTTTTCGTTCCTCTTCGGGCTGTTCCCAATGCCTGTAATGAATACGAATACCGTCCACCGTGTCCATCCTGCTGTTATCGTAAGGCAGGTCCATACGCTCCCCGGCACCAATTGCATTGCCGGCACTGCCTTCGGAAACGTCCATGGCATTCAAGCTGTTTCCATAAAAGGAAAGCAAAACAGCGAAAAGCATCCAAATGAAAATATACGGGCGCATAAAGCAGAATTTTACACAAAGATAACTAACTGGTTTTGATTTTTATAATGACCTGTTTGGCTAAAGCAGCCATAATTATTGATAAAAAACCATTCCGGATTGCTTAAAAATTAATAAATTGGTCTGAAAGTAAGTTACTGCTGATCCTCCTGAACCGGAAATCAAAGGAGGGAGAACATTCGGGATTGAAATATTGTTATTTACAAAACCAGTCTTACATACCGTGTATAAAATCCAATCGCATATTGATCCCGACAACCCTGAGTTTCGGGATAACGCATCAGCCTATGAGGCAATTATTGAACGGCACCGCGACATGATGCACCGGGTGATGGCGGGAGGCTCACCTGCCTCTGTCAAAAAACACCGGGACCGTAACAAGTTGCTTCCACGTGAACGGATTGACCTGCTGATCGATCCCGGCACCCCTTTTCTTGAGTTGTCGACGCTCGCCGCTTATGGCCAGCACCATGACAGTTTCCCCGGAGCAGGAATTGTGACCGGTATCGGTGTGATCCATGGCCGCGAAACCATCATCATTGCCAATGATGCCACCGTCAAAGGAGGCACCTATATCCGGGAAACCATCCGCAAACATATCCGTGCCCAGGAAATTGCCATGCAAAACAGACTGCCCTGTGTATATATGGTAGACTCGGGCGGCGTTTTCTTACCCGATCAGGCAGAAGTTTTTCCCGACCGGGATGATTTTGGCCGCATTTTTTATAACCAGGCCCGGCTTTCTGCTGCCGGCTGCCCCCAGATTGCCATGGTGATGGGTTCCTGCACTGCCGGGGGGGCCTATATTCCGGCCATGAGTGACGAAACCATCATCGTCAAGAACCAGGGAACCATTTTTATTGGCGGCCCTCCCCTGGTGAAAGCAGCCACCGGAGAAGAAGTCAGCCCTGAAGCGCTCGGAGGCGCAGATGTGCATACCACCCAGTCGGGGGTTGCCGACCATTTTGCAGAGAATGACCAGCATGCCATCTCCATTTGCAGAAGCATTTTTGAAACACTTCAACCAGGCAAGAAGCAACAGCTGGAGATCAAAAGTGCGGAAGAACCGGCTTATGACCCGGGAGAATTGACCGGAATTGTTCAGGCTGATTCGCGAAAGCATACAAATCCTTATGAGATCATTGCCCGGCTGACAGATGGCAGCCGCTTCCACGAATTCAAGGCCCGCTACGCCACCACACTGGTTACGGGATTTGCCCGCATTATGGGGTACCCCGTGGGAATTATTGCCAACAACGGCGTATTGTTCGCCGAATCATCCCTGAAAGGCACCCATTTCATCCAGATGTGCTGCTTCCGGAAAATCCCCATCCTCTTTTTGCAGAACATCACGGGTTTTATGGTGGGGAAAAAGTACGAGAACGCCGGCCTGGCAAGGGACGGGGCAAAGCTGGTGCATGCCGTGGCCAATGCATCTGTTCCGAAAATCACTGTCATCACCGGAGGCTCCTACGGGGCAGGGAATTATGCCATGGCCGGCAGGGCATTTGACCCCCGTTTTTTGTTTATGTGGCCGGGTGCACGTATTTCTGTGATGGGCGGAGAGCAGGCAGCCAATGTACTGGCCCAGGTAAAGGCAGACCAGCTCGAAGCTTCCGGCAAAAAAGCCGTTCCGGAAGAGATTGAACAAATGAAAAACGCCATCCTTGCCAAATATAAAAAGGAAGGTGCTGCATCTTACAGTTCTTCGCGTCTTTGGGATGACGGGATCATTGAACCCATGCAAACAAGGGAAACAGTGGCCATGGCCATTGCCACCTCCCTGAACATGCCGTTCGATGAACCTTTCAGCGGTATTTACCGTATGTAAACCTCGGTCAATGAAAGATTACAACACCATAAATGTTGAGATTCGCGGTCACATCTGTGACCTATGGCTGGCACGCCCGGAAAAACGCAATGCCATTAACCGGGAAATGGCCACCGAACTGATCCGTGCACTTGAGGTCATTGCGCATGACCCTGAAATCAGGGTGGTCATTCTGAGAGGAAAAGGAAAAATATTTTGCGCCGGGGGTGACCTGGAATGGATGTCGGGGGATGCGACCAGTGAAAAGGATCAGCCCCCGGGGGTCTTGTCAAGGCTGTTCAGGGCTTTTTATGAGTTTCCCAAACCGCTTGTTGCCATGGTGCATGGTAAAGCCATGGGCGGGGCCATGGGGATGATCGCTACAGCAGATTTTGTGGTGGCAGCCAGAGATGCCGGGTTTGCGTTCAGTGAAGTGAGGCTGGGTCTCATTCCGGCCACCATCTCCCCTTTTGTGATCAGGCGTTGCGGAGAATACCGGTCCATGCAGCTAATGCTGAGCGGCTCTTTGATTCCTGCAGCACAGGCAAAGGAGGCGGGGCTTGCAGATAT
>PWHO01000187.1 GCA_003555385.1 Bacteroidales bacterium | reverse complement strand
GGATACCCGGGAACCACCGGCGCTGATTATTTTGATTACATTATAACCGATCCGGTCGTTACCCCCGAAGGCAGTGGTCCATTTTTCCCGGAGCACCTCTGCCGTCTTCCGGAGACTTATTCTGTCAATGACAAGGACCGCGCCGTTGCAAACAATCCCATCTTGCAATATGCCTGAGCTGGTGACCGATGACGAGGCAGGATTTCATAAGCTGGCAGTGAATTTGGCGTTGAACCCCGACAAACTCCGGGCTGTAAGGGAAAAGCTGGCCTGGAGCCGTTTTCGTGCGCCCTTATTTGATACCGAGCGCTATGCAAGGCACCTTGAAACGGCATTTGCCATGATGGCGGATCGTGCGGCAAAAGGTTTTCCGCCCGCTGCGATTGATGTCCCCGCCGAGCCGTCGCGCCAGGGTGTGTTTGCAACGGAAGTGCCCCGTAAAAGGGTAGTGGTGCGAGGCGAAGACGATTCTGAAAACACACCCGGAGCGCAACCGCCCGCATCTATGGAATCATCTATGGAAACACCTATGGAAACTGGCGGCAATACCCGATCCAATGTTGAAATAACAGTAGATGAAGGTTATGCTGTAAACGAATCAAAACCATTAACGGATAACACAACAAGGAGTACCCCCATGCAAGTTTATGCAGACGGATTTTCGAAGCTTTCCCTTTCCAACAACAACATCCGGATCGTATTGACCCAAAACGGCCCGGACAACACCCAAAGCGAGGTGGCCACGCTGATCATGCCCGCCAATGTGTCCGGCAATTTCGTCAACGGGCTCGTAAACAGCCTCAAGCAGCTTGACGAGCAGATGAAGTCCCGTGCGGAAGCCAAGGACACACCTGCAGAGGATGTCCAGTAGCAAAATAATGCACGGGCCGCTTGCGCCTGTGGACACAAGTAACCGTTACATAAAAAAAAGCCGGTTAGCGGTCTTTGGGCTGCGCCGGTTTTTTTATGCTATGAAAATACTGGTATTACCCACAATCCCTCACCTATAGTCCCTATATTTTTCCTAATCCCAAAACCGGCAGGCCGATTTCCAGCTTTCATAATACTTGGGATAGAATCCGCAAAAATGCTGGAATCCCCGATGTTAGGATTCACGATCTCCGCCACAACTTCGCCTCCTTATTGATCAATCATGGCCGCAGCTTATATGAAGTCCAAAAACTATTGGGTCATGCAGACATTTCGACCACCCAGCGGTATGCCCATTTGAGCCAGGATACCCTCAAGGAAGCCACTGAAATCGTCTCTGTCAGTATAAGGAGTGATGGTGACTTTGGGGGGTCAAAAGGGTAGGGTCCAAAAATAACTGGTGGGATTATGGTGGGTCGTTTTTTGATATTAAGTGTTTGAAATAATGTGAAACATGGTGGAACATTTTTGAAAATCGCAGTGGGATATAGGTGGGTCGGGAAAATGCTGGTGGGTCGATGTCGCGGTGGGTCGTGTATTATCAGTCGGTTATAGAGAGTTGAGTGATGGTTGTAAACACTGTTTTTTTGAGTATATGATTATAATCAGGGTGAAATGATCAAAACTGGGTGCAGCGGACGAAAACATGAAATGTTTCACCCTTGGAGCCGGAACAATCGATACATGATCATCGTTGATCAGATTTCAGGGTGTAGCGGCCGTGTAGCGGCTGACAACATGATGATCATAATTTGAAATGTTTCGCGAGGTGACGTAATGAGTGACAAGAAATTGTATTCAATGAAAGAGATCGCCATTAAGCTTGGTGTCAATTATAAAACACTTTTAAGTTGCAAAGACCGGTTTGGTGACTCTATGTACGGTGTTCAGTGCGGAAGGGTAACGAGGTTTTCCGAAGATTACATTGACTTCTTTCAAATGATTTTTGCGTTGCTGGATGAAGGATATTCAACAATAAAAATCAATGAGTTGTTATTGAGCGGAGTTGAATCTGAAGACGATGCGTTCATAGGCCCCTGGCTGGAATCAAGACTGTCTGATCTGTCTGAATCAGTAGTGTTAAAAATTTATAAAGTTTTGTTTTTTTGGACATCGGCAAAATTGTTCGCCAGGTGCACCATTATATATTTTCACCCGGACGTCACCCCAATATCACTTGCATCTCCACCAGAAACCCGATATTATTGAGTGTATGGAAATCAAACACAATCCCCATGACAAGGTCTTCAGGCGTGTCTTTTCTGAAAAGAAGAACGCGGTCAGTCTGCTTCGCAACATACTGCCGGAGGATATACAGAAGCACCTGATCTTCGATGAGATGACCCTTGAAAAGGAATCCTTTGTATCCAAAGACATGAGGGATTATCAATCCGATCTGCTTGTCAAGATCCCGGCCATCAATACGGACAGTGATGCCATGGTTTATTTCCTGTTCGAGCATAAGAGTGTGCATTTCAGGAATACACCGCTCTAGATGCTCCGGTACATGCTGGAAATCTGGGATCACTACGGGAAGGTATACCAAACCAAGGAGAAGCTGCCGGTTGTTGTCCCGGTACTGGTGACACATGCCGCTACCGGGTGGAAGGGCAGAAAACTGTCGGACCTGATTGACCTCCCGTCTGAAGCGTTCAGGGTCTTTGTTCCGGATTTTCATTATACCCTGTATGATTCGCACAGAGAAAATCCCGAATCCTATGATTTCAACGCACAGGTCAAGGCGTTGCTGACCATATGGCGTCTGTCTTACAGCGAAGAATTCATGCAGGAGTTATACAATGCTTTCCGTATCATCAAACAGATTGAGCCGGAAACGGACCTCATGGATTTCCTGGTTACTGTGATACAGTATCTGCTTGCCATCCGGGAAGAAAAAGATCATATCGATATCAAAAATATTGCCAGCAGGGAGATAAAGGAAGGAGGTAAGAAAATGGAAACCATAGAAGAAATGTTGAAGCGTGAAGGGAGAGACGAAGGGGTTTTAATCGGCGCACAGCAGGGTAAACTTGAAAATGCCCGGGAGATGCTTCTGGATGCTTTAGTGGAACGTTTTGGGCCGGCTAACCAGTCTCTTGTTGAAAAAATAAAGAATATTCAGTATGTTGATACCTTGAAAATGCTTTTCCGGCTGTGTTTCAGAGTTGATTCTCTTGAAAGGTTTGAAGAACAGGTACGCAAGGTTACAGAATAACAATCCTCTGTATTCCCTCGCAATATAACCAGCAGGAGAGATTCTGGATTAAAATAATCACACAACTTCATGACGAGTCGTTTAAGAGGATTCAAGACCCGAGGAAGGTGTTGCTATTCGTTTTTTTTATTGCAGGCAATAATGTGCATATCGGTAACTGAGTACGTTTGAGGAAATAAAATGTATGTTGATTTACCTGGACAACTGCTGTTTTAATCGTCCTTTTGACGACCAAAGTCAGTTGATTATACATTTAGAGGCGCGGGCTGTATTGGGTATTCAGGAAAAAATTGTCACTGGGGAGTATTTTTTGGTGTGGTCATACATGATCACTTTTGAAAACTCCAATAATCCCAGGGAAATGCCCCGAAAAGAAATTGCGAAATGGGTGGAATTTGCAAGAAAGCCTATTATCCAAGAATCGCATGCTCTGCTTCAGGAAGCAAGATATTTGATGCAGCAGGGGGTTGACCTGAAAGATTCAATTCACGTAGCCAGTGCATTTATTGGCGAGTGTGATTATTTTATCACTACTGATAAGAAGTTGTTAAACAAGCTTGTTGGTTATAAAAAAATAAATACAAGAAATCCCATAAGTTTTATTGAGGAGATGGGTATATGAGAAGTGACAGCGCTATATTGGGAGAGGCTTTGAATTTACTCAACCAAAAAATGACTGTGGTAGAAATTGAGCGCTTTATTATGCTGCTGAATAGTCAGGGGTTTGATTATACCAAGTGGCGTGAAAACCTCTGGGGCGAAACGGAGACGCTTGAATCCTTGTCTCGCAAAGCGCAGGAATATCATGAAAAACAAAATATGAAATAGAAAACATATGCGAAAGAAAAGTGTAAGGATTTTAGAATATGGGAACCATAGCGGAAATGTTTCGGTGTTGAGGAGGGGAGGAAAGAGTTTTAATCGGTTCCTCATCAGGAAGTTGACAGACGGGCTGCGGATGTATTTTGATTTTTACAACCACGAACGCCCTCATCAACGTTTCGGAACGTACACCCCGGCCGAGGTTTACCGGGGAGATGATGCCTGGCCGGGTTGCCCTCGCCTCGCTTCCGCTTCGTGTGGGCTCCGCTCAGCGAGGGCAACCTTACGCCGAGACGTAATACCTAAAATGAGGGGATAAATTGTCTTGACTTATGGGTCCATATAAGGTGATATCGCTGATGTGGCAATCCATCTGTATGAGAATGAGCTAAATTATGGTGAATACCGTGTCTATTACGAACCCGACACAGGTACCGACGGAGGGGTCACCCTGCTCGGCACCATCGACCTCGGCAGCAGTCATACTCTGGTTGAAGACAACTTCATGATTTTTTCATAGCAGAAGCTTCATATTCGTTACAGGAACGGGGGTTTGATCCATACCAGCATTGGTTACAAGAACAAGCTCCCGCCTGTAAAAACCTGAGGCTCTGCCGGTAGGTAAGCCAAACAACAATAAAAAGGAAAACCCCGCTGTCGCCGGTAAAGGGACACCGGGGTTTTTCTTTACAACGGCTTGGTATTGCCTATGGCAGAAAGCAATTCGTAAATACAATCCCTATTGCAGGAGTCGAGGTGGCCACGCTGGTCCATCCCCGCCAATGTGTCCGGCAATTTCGTCAACGGGCTCGTAAACAGCCTCGAGCAGCTTGACGAGCAGATGAAGGCCCGCGCGGAGGCCAAGTCCGAGGCCCAGGCCGAAGTCGACAAAAGCGACGTGCAGTAGCATGTACCCTGTGCAACCCGGAAACGATGCGCCCATACCGGACCCCATACCGGACAGGGCGCATCCGCACCCATGCGGGAAACGGCCATGATACTAAAATTCGCAGAAAACCCGCCTGCCCCGAAACACAAGCCCAAAGATGACTATTTCGATTCGCAGCTTCCCGGATTTTTACTGGAAGTGCGCAGCATGCGGAAAGCCACCTATTGTCAGCGCTGCCGGGACAAATATGGCCGGACCCGGCAGGCCCGCAACGGCCCGGTGGATTTTATGCCCCGGCGGATGCCCGGCATGCTGGCTTACTGTGAATGACTGCTTATTTTTTTATAGATCGTTGACAATTATTGCCATCGGCTTGTAAGATGCAGCTGATACTCAACGGTTCGGAAGGCAAGCAAGCAGATATAGGCGTTATTGTTTCAAAAAGCCGGATGAATCAATTAATGCGTTCTCAGAAGTGCCACAAAAGTCGCGGCATCCTGAGGGATTGCGCATAACGCAGATATTGGATTTTTTGAGAAGTATTCAAATTTTAACGCGATTGTAAAGGAGTTTATCCATGCAGATTTTTACAGAAGGCATCAAAAACGTGTCCATATCCAACAATAATCTACGGATTACCCTGGTCCAGAACGGCCCGGATAATACGGTGGTCGAAGTCGCCACCCTGATTGTCCCGGCCAACCAGGGGGCCAATTTTGTCAACGGGCTGGCCAACAGCCTGAAACAGATTGACGAGCAGATGAAAGCCCGGGCGGAAGCGGACCAGACCAAAAGCGAAGACATCCAGTAAGCCGTCAGTACGTATTGCTATCAAATCGTTTGTAATGGAGTACCGCCATGTATCAGAATATTAAACCCATCGATAAACGGGCCAACCTCAAATACACTGCCCATGCAGGCTTTCACTTTGCAGCAGCGGAAACCTTCTGCCCGGTGTTTATCCAGGAGCTGCCCGAGATAATAAGGGAATACTTCGTATTCTTTCCCAACAACCAGACGGATATGCCCCATGCGCTGCTTAGCTTCCAGAAAAACAGGAACATGTACGTAACCGGCGGCGGGGTCTGGCAGGCCGATTATATCCCGGCATACATCCGCCGCTACCCGTTTATCCTGGCAAAAGCCGACGAAGCCGGCAAGCAGCCGGGTGATATGGCTGTAGCTGCTGACATGGAGGCCCCGCATTTTAACCGGCGCGAAGGAGAGTCCCTTTTTACCGGGGAGGGTAACCCTACCGACTTGTTTATTAATAAAATTGAGTTTTTGAAAGCCCTTGAACGGCAGCGCGTAATTACCCAGAAAGCGGTAAAAGAGATCGAAACCGCGGGGCTGTTTACAATGCAAGAGATTACGGTAAAACAAAAGGATTCAACCGTGGCCGCAATCGGCGGCGCACGTATGGTTGACAGTAAAATGCTGGGAGACTCCGGCTTGCAGGCAGGACCGGCGCTGCAGCTTGTGTATGCCCACCTGTTTTCCAGGGCCAGTTTGCGTTTCGGGATTCTTTCGGGCAGGAAAAAATACATCCCCGATGATGCAGATATCAAGGCCGAAGCGCCTGTCCCCGATAT
>PWHO01000026.1 GCA_003555385.1 Bacteroidales bacterium | reverse complement strand
GCCGTAGGAAATGACCAGCGTCGGACCTTCTTCATCCTGCTGCCCGACGGGTTCTGTGCCGTTCTGCGCGGAAACAACTGCCCCCGGGGGGCAGACAGTCAGGGTTAAAACCAGCCCTGCGTAAAGGATGAGGCGTTTCATGTGGTGTCAGCTGAGGGAGGGTCAGGCATTTCGTATCTGCCAAAATAAGTGTCCAGTAAATGCGTGGCGGCCTGGAATGAGGTCATCTTTTGGGAGGCCATGTCTTCTTCTGCTTTTTCCAGTTCCTTCACGATAACGGGATCATTGTAGAAATGATCTTTGAGCGACTGATTGATGGTTTCGTATAGGCGATAGCGCTGCTGCCTGATTCTTTTCTCCGCGAAGTGTCCCTTTTCCTTCATCATCTGCTCAAACTTACGGATGATCTCCCAGACATGGCCAATTCCGGTTTTTTCGATGGATGAGCAGGTGGTGACCTCAGGGGTCCAGCCCGTAGGGGGCGGGGGGAAGAGGTGAAGGGCGTTTGCGTATTGTGAACGGGCAGAAAGGGCTTTATTCCGGTTGTCCCCGTCGGCTTTGTTGATCACCATGGCATCACACATTTCGATGATCCCCCGTTTGATCCCCTGGAGCTCATCACCGGCACCGGCCAGCATCAGCAGCAGGAAAAAGTCAACCATGGAATGTACGGCCACCTCCGATTGACCCACACCCACTGTTTCCACAAAAACAACGTCATACCCGGCTGCTTCGCACAGGATGATAATCTCTCTGGTTTTACGGGCCACGCCGCCCAGTGATCCTGCAGAAGGGGAGGGGCGGATAAAGGCGTTTTCATCCACGGAAAGTTTTTCCATCCTTGTTTTATCCCCAAGGATGCTTCCTTTGGTCACTTCACTGCTGGGGTCAACGGCCAGTACGGCAATTTTATGGCCACGACCGATCAGGTATTGCCCCATGGCTTCAATAAACGTGCTCTTTCCTGCACCGGGAACCCCGGTGATTCCCACACGCAAGGATTTTCCCGAGTGGGGTATACACTGTTCAATGACCTTTTGCCCCAGGGCGTAATGACTGCTCAGTGAGCTTTCAATCAGCGTGATGGCGCGGCTGAGCATGACGCGGTCTCCGGCCACGATCCCTTTTACATAATCTTCCGGTTTGAGTACCGGCCTTTTGCGAATCCGGAAACTGTCCGCCGCCCGGTCGTTCAGAGATGAGGGTTGCTCAATCCCCTTATTGACTTTCAGTGCCGAAGATCTGACCTTTCGTGTATTATCCGCTTTGTCAACCATATGCAAGCTGCCATGTGATGAACTACAAAGGTAATAAAAACCTGTCCCGGAAAGGTCGGTTTTATTTGCAGGCGGCATACGGTTTGAGAAAAAATATCGTAAATTTGGGCTACACCAATTCCCTGATATCATGCACAAATACAGGCGCTTGCCCGGACAACTTTCCCTGCTGGTTTTGTTTATGCTGCTGGCTGCCGGATGTTCTCAAAAAAAAGTCATCTATCAGAGCCAATGGCAGCCGGCCGCTTTGCAATCCGATATGATCCCGCTTCACTGGGAAACTTCGGCTGAGCAGGATCCTTCAGGGACCCTGAACTATGCCATTTCCAATGACAACGAAAACCTCTACATTTACCTGAAGACGGCTGACAGGACCACACAGCTGAAAATGTTGCGTGCCGGGGTACAGCTCGATTTCGATACCCTGGGCAGGGAGGAATCGCATATGGCAATACTTTTTCCTTACTACGCTGATAATGAAAGTGCAGCAGAGGCCGTACAGATGCCCTTGTCGGGCGGGCAGGGTTCCCGCCCTGTTGCCGTAAATAGTGCACTGGCTGAGCGGACAACCATGTATATGGCGGGTTTTTCCGGGCTGGAGAGCGGGCCGGTCGACCACCTTCATCCCGGTGGTGCGATGGTGAGGATGCAGATGGATGAATCGGAAAACATGTATTACTGGGCAGTTATTCCGCTACGCTCGTTCCCCGGGGGGGTGGCTGGTCCGGCAGCAAGGGATGCCATGGCCATTGGTATTTCGGTGCTTGGCATCTATATGGGGCAGGAGATGGCTGAAGGGCCTCGTGGCAGCGGACTTTACAGGCCGGTGCCAGGAAGGCGTGATGAAACGGTAATGGGATGGCCGGGTGACAGGCAGGGCCGTGGCGATGGCGGACCCGGAAGAACGGCCAGCCTGGATGTGCTGCAAAGGACCCAAACCTTCCGTGCTGTGTTTCAACTGGCTGTCGCGGAGTGATCAGATCTCCGGTTTGTCAAATTTGAGGCTGATATCAAGTGCGCGGACACTGTGCGTCAGGGCGCCCAGTGAGATCATGTCTACCCCGGTATTGGCCACCTCCAGCAGATCCCTGTTATCCATGTTTCCTGAGGCTTCTGCCAGGGCTCTCCCGTTGATCAGTTTCACGGCTTCTGCCATCAGTTCTGTTTGCATATTGTCCAGCATGATGATGTCGGCGCCGGCTCTCAGGGCTTCCTCAACCTCCCGGATTGATTCTGCCTCGACTTCAATTTTCAGGGTCCGTGGTGCCTTTTTGCGGGCAGCCTCAATGGCAGTGGTGATCCCCCCGGCTGCCCTGATGTGGTTATCCTTGATCAGGACGCCGTCGGCCAGGTTCATCCGGTGGTTTTGGCCTCCGCCCGTCCGCACCGCGTATTTTTCCAGGATACGCAGACCGGGTGTGGTTTTCCGGGTGTCCACGATCTTTGTGCCGGTGCCGGCAACCTGGTTGACCAGGCTCTGTGTTTTGGTGGCGATCCCTGACAATCGCTGAAGAAAATTAAGGGCCAGCCTTTCGCCGCTGAGAATGCCCGCTGCAGGTCCGCTGATTTCAGCGATCACGCTGCCGGCCTTCATCTTGTCGCCGTCCTTGCCGCGGGGGGTAAAACGGATGTCCGGGTCAAGCTGGGGGAAAACCCTTTGGGCCACGGCCAGTCCGCATACCACACCTTCTTCCTTCATGGTAAACCGCCCGCTGATTTTGGTTTCCGGGGGCACTACACTATTGGTGGTGATGTCGCCTGACCCCAGGTCTTCTGCCAAAGACTGGGCGATAAGGCGATCCAGGTATATGTAATTATGCATATGCAGTTAGCTTTAAATGGGTGATTGATCTTCACGATAGTGTGCCCCGGTGCTTTCCTGTCTTTCCAGTGCGGATGACAGGACCTCCCTTGCTACCAGGGCCATATTGAAAACACTGGTTTCCTCCGGGGGGCGCAGGGTGACCTCATCCAGCCTCCGGATGGTGCAGTTGATGGTGCGCAGCCCCTGGAGCAGACCGTACTGGTTCCGGACGATCCCGCCGTATTTTTGCATATTTTGCCGGACCTGGCTGCGCATGGCTTCCACATCTTCCAGGTTCCTCTTTTTTTCAGGAAGCCTGATATCGGGAAGCAATGGCGTTGTCAGGGGGTTGTGGTTGATATGGGTGGCACACTGCCTGGCAAAAAAGACACATTCAAGCAGGGAGTTGCTGGCGAGCCTGTTGGCACCGTGTACCCCTGTGCATGCTGCTTCTCCGCAGGCGTATAGTCCTTTGAGGTTTGTTTGTGCGTGTTCGTCCGTACGTATACCGCCCATAAAATAATGCTGCACCGGGGCAACGGGGATCCACTCTTTGCTGATGTCTATTCCCTGCGCACGGCAGCGCTCAAAAATGTTCGGAAAGCGTTTTGACAGGTAGTCACGGCCCCGTGAGGTGATATCCAGGTATACGCAGGGGCGTTGGTGTTTTTCCATCTCCCGGAAGATCTCCCGGGCCACCACATCACGGGGAGCCAGGTCTTTCATGGGATGACGACCCTCCATGAAGGCTTCACCGTTTTCGTTGCGCAGTATGCCGCCTTCTCCCCTCACGGCTTCAGATATGAGGAAAGAGGATTTTCCGGATTTCTTGTTGTAGAAGGCAGAGGGGTGGAATTGTACGAATTCCATGTGGCATGTTTTTGCCCCGGCACGCATCGCGGCTGCGATCCCGTCGCCGGTAATGCCTTCCTGGTTGGTGGTATGCTGGTACAGTGCCCCGATTCCCCCGGTGGCGATCACCACCCTGGGTGCGGAAAGGAATGTATAATCCTGCCCATACACCACCATGCCGCATACCTCCTCGCGATCACTGGTAACCACATCAATCATGAAATGGTTTTCCAAAATATCGATGTTGCCCCGCTGCCTGATGGCATCCACCAGTTTGCCGATCATGTGATGACCGGTGGCATCTCCCCCGCAATGCAGCACCCGGTCTTTGGTGTGGCCACCCTCACGGGTGCTGTACCAGTGACCGTCGGCACTGGTGTCGTACCTGACCCCGAAATCAGTCAACCGGATAACTTCAGCAGCCCCTTTTTCAATCATCTTGCGGGCCATCCGTTCATTGGTAACAGGGCCCCCGGCTTTCAGGGTGTCTTCCAGGTGCCGGGCGGTGTCATCTTCCTCGCGGGTAACTGCTGCGATCCCGCCCTGGGCAAGGGAAGAATTGCAGGTAAACAGTTCATCTTTGACCAGGATGGCACAGGAAAGCTCCTTATCCAGTGAAAGCGCCGTGTACAATCCCGCCAGTCCGCCACCGGCAATCACCACGTCGTAGCTTTTGGATGGCATTGTGCCCGGGTCTTTATCGAAGATGTAACGGCGCATAGGTATAAGTGTTGGTAGTTCACCGCTTGCGGGTCAGGCGGTCATTTGTATATTTTGGTACCGTTATGCGGGCAGTGCTGATGCGTGATCAGCATTCCAGCATCTTTTCGAGTGGCTTGCGGGCCCGTTCGGCCATCTCCCGGTCAATCTCAATCACGTGCTTGTTCTCCTGCAAGCTCTCGTGGAGATGCTTTAAGGTGGTTTTTTTCATGTTGGGGCAAATAAAATGGCCTGTCAGCTTGTGAAAGGTTTTATCCGGGTTGGCTGTTCGAAGCGGGTGGAGGATTCCCTGTTCGGTGCCGATGATAAATTCATTGTGGTCGCTTTCGCCGGCATATTTGATGATCTGTGCGGTACTGCCGATGAAATCGGCCTGGTCCCTCACTTCTTTGCGGCATTCGGGATGAACCAGCAATTGTGCATCCGGATGTTGTTCCCCTGCCAGTTTTGCGTCAATGGCCATCACATCTTCGTGGGGCGGGCAATAGCCATTGTGGAGGATGAATGTTTTTTCCGGGATCTGTTCCGCGGCATATCCGCCCAGGTTCTTATCCGGCACAAAAATGATCTTCTCATTGGGGAGGGATCGGATCACCTTGATGGCATTGGAAGAGGTACAGCAAATATCACTGACTGCCTTCACTGCGGTGGATGAATTTACATAAGAGACCACGGCTGCATCCGGGTGCTGTGCTTTCATTTTGCGTACATCAGCGTCCGTTGCCATGTCTGCCATGGGGCAGCCTGCGTGTTTCACAGGAAGCAGCACGGTTTTATCCGGGCTCAGCAGCTTGGCACTCTCGGCCATGAAATCCACCCCGCAGAAAACAATGATCTTATGGGGAAGCTCTGCCGCCAGCCTGCTCAGTGCAAATGAATCTCCCACATGATCAGCAATATTCTGTATTTCAGGTATTTGGTAGTAGTGAGCCAGGATAACGGCATCCCGCTCTTTTTTTAAGCGAATAATCCCTTCAGCAATATTTTCGGTATGCATATATTTTCCTCATTGCACAGACGATATACGTCCCTTTTTGTTGTGTTGTATTTTTAAACACCACAAAAATAGTAATTTATCAAATGCGGGTCGTCAATGTGCCGGCTCAATTTTAACTGCCGAAAGTTTGAACGGGGCAATTTTCGAAAAAGGATCCAGTTCATCCCTGGTCAGTTTGTTGACAGGCGCTTCTGCATAATGAAACGGCATAAAGAGTTCGCCCGGCAGCACCTCTCTGCTGCTGCGGACCACCGAATTGATTGTTCCCCGCCTGGAGGTGATATTCACTTTCTGCCCCTCCGAAAGGCCGAGTTTTTGCACATCATCAGGGTGGATCAACAGGTAGGCTTCATTGGCGAAGTCGGTCAGGGCCTTGTTGCGTCTTGACATGGTGGAGGAGTGATACTGGTAGAGGATCCTTCCGGTATTCAGGATGAAAGGATACTGGTTGTCGGCCTTTTCGCTCTGTGCCGCATAGTCGACCGGGTGTAGTTTGGCCAGGCCGTTTTTCGTGTTGAACTTTTCGGTGAAAAGGGTGGCGGTGCCGGGGTGGTTTTTTTCCGGGCAGGGCCACTGTATGCCTTGTTTTTCCAATCGTTCGTAGCTGATGCCGCCAAAAATGGGAGCTGTCTGTGCAATTTCATCCCAAATTGCGCCCTCATCTGTGTAATCGCCAACGGGTTTGCCCATTCTGCGTGCAATGTCAGCCACAATATGCCAGTCCTGCCGTGCCTCCCCGGGCGGGTCCACCGCCTTGCGGACGCGCAGCACGCGGCGGTCGCTGTTCACAAAAGTGCCT
>PWHO01000281.1 GCA_003555385.1 Bacteroidales bacterium | reverse complement strand
TCTGCAGTCAAATTCACCAAGGAGGTGTGTCATTTTTTCGCGCTTATCTGTTTTCAAAGTGTAAATATAGATATAAATTTACCACTTTTTACCACTTTATCCCACTTTTTACCACATTGTTAATAACTTTTTGGCTGAATTTTGGACGGATTGGACGCCTTATTATGTTAAGTAATTGAAATACAGGAGTCTGGGTGTTTTTCGAAAAATGGCATTTTGAGCTTTGCCGCGATAAACCAGTGTCGTCCGCCGGCCAAGCCATTTTGTGAATTTTCAAACATATTTCTTATTTTTGATGACGATGGAAGAAGGCAGCATGACTACCAACACAGATAAGCAAAAGCAACAGCTGATTGATATCGATGAGGTATTGCGATCCAAAGCCGGGGGCGCTTATCATCTTATTCCCCGTCCTGTGATCCGCTATCTGAAACGGATCGTTCATCAGGATGAGATCAATCAGGCCCTGGAAGAGTACCGGCATCTTAACGGCCTTGAATTTATTGAGCGGATTTTGACTGAACGCTTTGAGCTTAATATCGAGGTGGTCAATGAGGAAAATATCCCGTCTTCCGGCCGCTATATTGTTGCATCCAATCATCCGCTGGGAGGGCTGGACGGAATGGCTCTTATGCATGTGATTGGGAAAAAGCGCTCAGACATCCGTTTTCTGGCCAACGATATATTGTTGGAAGTATATAACCTGAAGGAGTTATTTGTTCCTGTAAACAAGCATGGCAGAAATAATGCCGGGTTTGTGCGTGCGCTGGAGGCTTGTTTTGCTTCGGAGGAGCTGATGCTGATCTTTCCGGCAGGGCTGGTCTCAAGAAGGAAGGGAGGGGAGATCCGTGACCTGGAGTGGAAAAAGACCTTTATTACAAAGGCTGTTCAGCATAAGCGCGATATTGTGCCTGTGTATATTGACGGAAAAAATTCTGACTTTTTCTATACATTGGCATTATGGCGCAAACGGTTGGGCTTCAAATTCAATGTGGAGATGTTATACCTGCCTGATGAAATGTTCAGGCAGCAAAATAAAAAACTCCGCATTATCTTTGGAAAGCCTGTGCCATATAGTACCTTTACGAAAGAAAACACCCATTACCAGTGGGCACAGAAAATGAAAGAGCATGTTTATGGTTTGCCCGGGGGCAATTTGTTTTTTATTGATCAACCTGAATGAATAAGCAGATGAAGGATAAAGAAAGGGATATTATTCAGCCTGTGTCTAAAGAGTTGCTGATAACCGAATTAACCGGTGACAGTTTTTTTCGTCACACCAACAAAGGCAATAACGAAATTTATGTGGTGGATGCCCATACGGCACCAAATGTATTGCGAGAGGTTGGACGTTTGCGGGAGGTTTCTTTCAGACAGGCGGGAGGAGGAACGGGAAAAGAGTTGGATCTGGATGACCTTGATCTGGCCGAAACCCCATACCAGCAACTGATTGTATGGGATCCTGCAGCCGGGGAAATCGTCGGCGGATACCGCTTCCTTTGTTGCTGGGGTGCACCCAAACGGCCTGATGGCGTGCCTGATATTGCCATGGCCAAATTGTTTCGGTTCTCAGGGCAGTTCATCAGGGAGTACATGCCTTATACCATAGAGCTTGGTCGTTCCTTTGTTCAGCCGGCTTACCAGCCATCAAAAGAAAACAGGAAGAGCATTTACTCCCTGGATAACCTTTGGGATGGGTTGGGCGGACTGGTGGTTAATTATCCGCAATTGAAGTATTTTCTGGGTAAAGTGACCATGTACCGGCATTTTGATACCTACGCCCGTGACCTGATATTGTATTTTATGCACCGGTTTTTCCCTGACGCTGACCAGTTTGCCACCCCATATGAGCCTTTACCGATAACCACTCCCGTGGAACAGCTGTCCGGAGTGTTTACAGGAGAGAGTTTTGAGGAGAACTACCGTTTGTTGTCGCAGCACGTAAGGAGCCGAAAAGAGAATATCCCTCCGCTGATCAACTCTTATATGGGGCTCAGCCCTACAATGAAAACATTCGGAACTGCTTTCAACGAGGATTTCGGAGGCGTAGAGGAAACCGGCATTATGATCACCATAGCTGATATTTATGACGCAAAGGCAAGGAGACATGTAAATACCTACAAGAAGAAAGAATAAATCCGGGAATCCCTGTTTCCGGTAACGGGGTTTACAGATATGATAATTAAATCAGCCGAATTTATTAAGAGTGCCTCAAACTGGAAAGATTGCCCTCCCGGGGATCTTCCGGAGTATGCTTTTTTGGGTCGCTCCAATGTGGGTAAATCTTCCCTGATCAATATGCTGACCCGTTATGGAAAACTGGCCAAAACATCAGCTACACCGGGCAAAACCCGGTTGATTAATCATTTTCTGGTCAATGGCTCATGGTACCTGGCAGACCTTCCGGGTTACGGGTTTGCGAAAGTACCCGTGGCGGTTAAAAAAAAGTGGGAAAAAGTTATTCAGAGCTATTTGCTGAAGCGCCAGAATCTCCTTTGTTCTTTCATTCTGATTGACAGCCGGCATGAACCTCTTCGGAACGACATCGCTTTTTTGGAGTGGTTTGGCACGAATCAACTTCCTTTTTGCGTGGTGTTTACAAAAGCTGACAAGTTGTCTGAATCCAGGCTGCAAAAACACCTGGAAATTTATAAGAGAACCCTGTCCAAACAGTGGGATCCTTTACCTCCTTATATCCTGAGCAGCGGTAAAACGGGCCGCGGGCGCGATGAGATACTGGGCATGATCGCAGATTGCAACAAACCGTTTAATCCGGCCTGAACCTGGCTTCGTTCAATATTTTTCTTGCATTGGTTTCATGGAGCAGTTCCTGTAAGCTAACCTCCTGGTTTCTGCGCATGTATTCTCTGACAATTTGCCAACCAAGCCAGGTACCGGTCCGGGGTGCGGAATGTTGTGAGAAGGGAGCGGTAAACGGGGCTTCCCTGATAAATTTCTGAATGGCTGCAAAGTCAGAAGAGTAAAGCAGTTCATTGTCGAGCTTGTAAGTCCAGGCACGGCCCTGGTTGTTTTCCATCCATTGCTGGTTGGCAGCTGTGTATTTTATTTTAAGGGAGTCGGGCGTGTCGGGTAACATGCAATCCAGGAAAAAAAGTCGCTTTCCTTCGTGAACCATGTGTTCCAGCAGGCTCTCAGGCCGGGGGTAAATCAAATCCAGCTTTTCATCTGCCATTACCAGCATCACATCAGCAGGTGCCCGTTCAGGCCGCATCCACCTTTTTTTGTACTTCGGTATACCGAGCCTTTCATAATACGGATACTCGCTGCCCAAATAGGTATCAAGGGCAATGATCAAATGTCCTTCCGAATGCATGACGGGCATCTGGTGGTCTATTCCGGATATGTAGGAATAAACTCTGGGAATCTCACCTTCCGGGAAATGGTATTTGTAAAAACGAAATGCACGGGTCAGCGATTCTTCGAGGTTTTTCAGGTCAGGCCAGGTTTCCCTTGAATCATTATAGAGTTCCTTCAGCAGCGGGTCTGTCACATAATTGTACAATTGCTCAACACCTTCCGGATCATTAATCCCTTCACCCAGAAAGAAATAAAACTCATCAATATAGGGGTCGATCTCCCTGCGCAGTTCGAAAGGATTCAGTTCGAACAGCACAGATTCATAGCGACTGATCTGAATGGGATCAATCCTGGTTTCGGAAATATCTGCTTCATAGAACGGCTTCCTGTCCCATGGGGAACATCCTGTAAAGAGCAGACCAGTAAAAATTATCAGTGTCGCCAAACAAATCCTTCTAATCCTTTGTTTAACCATTTTATATGGATATTGATTATCTTTATACGGCCGTGTGCTTTATGTCAGTCAACTGATGATCTGCATCCGGAAAACGACCGGATCGTGACGAAGGCGCGATATTATTGTTTAATATTGCAAACGTAACGCTTTTGGTAAAAGTATAGGAATAAAACGGATAATTTGTTAAACAACCCGGGGTTGAACGGTAATAAATAAAATGGTTTTATTATGAAAAATATTTTGCCTTTCCTTTTTGCACTGTTACTTGCTGCACCTCATGTGCAGGCTGACGGTTCTCGTTTTGTGTTCGGAATGAAAGCTGCCCCGAATATTTCCTGGCATCGGCCTGAAACACGTGGTTTTGAGCGCAATGGAGCAACCATTGGGTTTTCTTACGGACTGATTGCGGACTTTTTGTTTGCGGAGAACTATGCCATATCCTCCGGGATGCATATACTGCACACCGGGGGGAAATTAAAATACCCATACAAGACGGAGGAGGACGACTTGATTGTCGATAAGCGTCGCGACTATTCATTGCGTTACCTTGAGTTTCCGCTGACCATTAAACTCAGGACTGAGGAGGTTGGTTATGTGACTTATTTCGGGCAGTTTGGCCTGGGCCTGGGGTTCAACAGCAAGGCTGAAGCAGACGAAAGGATTCCGCAACCTGACGGATCAGTCGTTTCCCGCACGGATGTTGACATCTCCGATGAGATCAGGTTTATGCGTGGTGCCATGATTATTGGTGCAGGCCTGGAATACAGTCTTGGAGGACGCACTTCTTTAATGGCCGGGCTTGTGTTTAACAACGGTTTTTCCAACGTGCTGAAGATGGAAAATCCATATGATCCCAATGCATCCAGTCCAAGCTCTATGGTTAACTACCTGGAAGTCACGCTTGGGGTGATGTTCTAGCCCAAAGTGTTTTCCGGGGTTTCAGGCATTCACTTCGATAGTGACAGTATACAACTACAAACTTTTTTTTATGCGTATAGCACTTGCCCAACCCAATTACCATGTGGGTAATTTCAAATACAATACGGCCTTAACACTCCGGGCCATTCAGGATGCTGAAAAAAAAGGGGCGGAGCTGATTGTGTTTCCGGAGCTGTCGGTTTGCGGGTATCCTCCGCGTGACCTGCTTTTTTCAGATGTTTTCATTCGTGAATGTCTCAGGCAGGTAGAAAAGATTGCAGAGGCCTGCAGGGGAGTTGCCGCCATTGTCGGTTCACCCACCTTCAACCCGGAACAAAACGGGAAAAGTTTGCGCAACACTGCTTTCCTGCTGCAAAACGGAAGGATTCAGGCCACCTACCACAAAGGATTGATGCCGACCTATGATGTATTTAATGAGTACCGTTATTTTGAACCGGCAGATACCTTTCATACCATTCCGTTCAAAGGCCGCCGCATTGGCCTGACGGTTTGTGAAGATATCTGGAATCTTCAAAATCAGGGGATGTACTCAGTGAATCCGCCGGATGAGCTGTTCAGGGAAAATCCTGATCTGCTGATCAATATCTCTGCTTCTCCTTTTGCATGGAATCATGGACCGAACCGGTTGCGGGTGCTCTCTGAAAATGCACGATTATATAAGCTGCCGCTGTTTAATGTAAACCTGCTCGGGGGGCAGACGGACCTGATTTTTGAGGGTGGAAGCGCTGTGTTTAATCCGCAGGGGAAGATGATGGATCTTTTTCCCTCTTTTGAGGAAGCACTGCGGGTATATGACCTGGACGAAGTCATAAATGGCAGGGGTAAGGAAATCCCTATTGTCCCTGAAAACGACGGGAAATGCCGGTTGATGATGGATGCCCTGGTCATGGGCGTAAGGGATTATTTTCGCAAAACCGGGCTGAAGCAGGTTATCCTCGGTCTTTCCGGCGGGATAGATTCTGCAGTGAGTCTTGTGGTTGCAGAGAAAGCGCTCGGGAAAGAGAATGTGTGGGCGGTGTTGCTTCCCGGACCGCACAGCTCTGATCACTCAGTGGATGATGCGGTTGCCCTGGCAGAGAACCTTGGTGTACGCTATGACATTATCTCCATCAATGACACGGTCAGTTCGCTGGAGAAAAGCCTTTCACCCCTTTTTAAAGGGAAGGAACCGGGGGTCGCCGAAGAAAATCTGCAGGCAAGGGCACGGGCGGTGATTCTGATGGGGCTTTCCAACAAATTCGGACATCTTTTATTGAATACATCCAATAAAAGTGAAGCGGCAGTGGGTTACGGTACGCTTTACGGTGACATGTGCGGAGGGCTGTCTCCGCTGGGAGATGTCTATAAGACGGATGTATACGGGATGGCAAAGGTGATTAACAGTCAGCAGGAGATTATTCCTGAAAATACCATTAGTAAACCACCGTCTGCAGAGCTCAGGCCCGATCAGAAAGATTCAGATTCCCTGCCGGAATATGATGTGCTGGATGATATATTATGCAAGTTCCTCGAGGAAAATATGGATGCTGCTTCTATTGAGGAATCGGGCCATGACAGCGCCACGGTACGAAAAGTGCTGCGGCTTGTGACAGGTAGTGAACATAAACGCCGCCAATCACCGCCGGTTTTAAGGGTAACTGCAAAATGCCTGGGTGCCGGACGGGAAATGCCGCTCGAGGCATCCTATGAGGCGATCATTAATTGTTGATCGATTCTACTGCCTTGATCTCAGGGATGGCTTTCTTCATGGCCTGCTC
>PWHO01000037.1 GCA_003555385.1 Bacteroidales bacterium | reverse complement strand
TTTTCGGTCGGAACCCTGAGCAACTTCCAGACAAAAAACTTGTCGCAAAGTACTTGGTGGAAGAAGGAGGTTTACCAAAGACCAGGGTTGCAGAGATCCTTAATGTGGATCGAAAACAGATTCAACGATGGACAGCGTGATGTCGCACCCTTGTCGCACCTTAAAGCCTGTACTGACAATGGTTTCAGCAGGTGCGACATGCGACACTACCCTTGATATGGAGAGACATTGAGTAAAAAATAGTTAGTTAAACAATTGTTTAGTTTATTAATTACTATTACCTATATATTATAACCTGATGTCGCATGTCCCACCCACCTCATTCTCTTTATTGATAGGGGTTAGAGGTGGGACAGGGGTGCGACAGTTAGATTGGATATTCTAGTTTTCTTGTACCGCAATATAACCTGCCGTGTTTTTTTATGCGGCAACATCATAAATGCTCTGACCGGCGCCATAATAGGACTCATAAACATGCTGGAAGACTGCCGTTGACTTCTGTTCAAAAAGCTCAGGGGTATAAGCTCTTGGCAGACCTTCATCCAATATGGTTTCAATGGTGACACGTACATCTGCCCGGGTCTGCTGTCTTTTACGCCAATCCAGCACCAGCTTTTCATGTTTCAAGGTTTTCAGTAAAGCTTTCGCTGTTGCTTTGACCTTACTACGCTCCTGTTCGGTGAGATCCACTTCGGGTTTTTTTGCCAACAGATCGAATAATGCGAGCTCTTCTTCAGAGAGCTGCTCTTCAATGGCGCGTTTATCCTCTTGGTTCAGTCCCTTGGCAAACTCCATTAATTCCTGAAAAAACTCTTCTGCCTTCAACGTGCCGGCATTGTAATCTTCTATCATCTTCTGAAACCTTTCCAGGTAGTTCATTCGTGTGCGGTTTTTACGAACCATCACCATTAGCTTCTGCGCAATGGACCCCTTCAGCCTTTCATTTAGGGTACGTTTTCGACCTACCTTGAATTTTTCAGCCAGTGCTTCAAAATCAATGTTGCTCAGATCTATCAAGTGATCCTTATCGTATGCCACGGCAGGATCATGGATGACGTAGCCTTCGGTAGCAATTGATTTATCCAACAATTCTTCTACATCCTCCATGACCTGGGAAATGTCTGGTGGTGGAGACAGGTTTTTGATCTTCTGCGCAATGACTTTTATTGGAGAAACCTGCTGTGCAAAGACTTCAGCACTATTATCGGGGAGTATCCCTTTGTACAAACGCTGAACGGTCTTCGAAAGGTCAAGATACCGGCGCTTGGTTTCTTCATTTTCGATCAATGCATCCACGGCATCATCAAGCAACTTAATACGCTCAAAACCATCAGCTCCGGATATCTCATCAAGAAACACCGTTTTTTCCCTGCAAAAAGCTTGTGTTTGCTCAATGGCTTGTTTTAACGCTTCAATCAGGGTGGCTTTATCTTCCACAGGTTTTTCTGCACCTCCTCTTCCTGCGCCATAAATGGACAGGGCACGCTCCAGGTTGCGGAACACACCAGCATAATCCACAATTAACCCACTTACTTTATCTCGGTGCACGCGGTTTGCTCTGGCAATGGTTTGCATCAGGGTGTGGTTACGCATGGGCTTGTCGAGGTAAAGGGTTGCACAGCTGGGCACATCAAAGCCTGTCATCCACATGGCACATACAAATACCACCCGGAAAGGATTATCAGGGTCTTTAAATTTTGTTTCCAGATCTTCTTCCATCATCCTTTTTCGATGAATACGGATATCAAGCCCCTTTTCTTCCATCTCGGCAATTTCATTCTGTGCCTGTGATACCACAACAGCCATATCCGTCTCCTTCATCCACTCGATACGCTGCTGCATACTTTCCTTTTCATCTCCTTCAAGGCCACGCAATTCTGTCTCTAAAGCTGAAATTTTCTCTTTCCAGCACAAAGCCACTTTATTATACATCCTAACAGCGGTAGCTTTGTCGATACAGATCATCATCGCTTTGCCCTGCAGGCCTCTGACGCTGAAATGATCTGTCAAATCCCTTGCTATGGCATCCAGACGATCTTCACGGGTGATAAGATGATACTCCCTTGCAAACTCACGCTCGAGCTTTTTCTCCTGCTCTTCATCCAGCTCTGCCTCTTCAAGAAGACGCTCCATATCCTGATTAAGGTTTTCGTTGGTCAATTGAAGCTCAGGTATGCGGTTCTCATAATACAGTGGAACGGTGGCGCCATCTTCCACCGACTGCCTGAAATCGTAGATGCTTACATATTCGCCAAAGACTTGCCTGGTGCGTTCTTCTCCCACAATGAGAGGTGTACCAGTAAAGGCAAGAAATGATGCGTTGGGCAGGGCTGTACGCATATTTAGTGCCAGGGCATCGTACTGGCTTCGATGCGCCTCGTCGGTAATCACAATGATATCTTCCCTTTCAGAAAGCACGGGATGTGGCTGACCATTATCTGTACGAAATTTATGGATAAGGGTAAACACATACCGGTGATCTTCTGAAAGAAGCTGACGAAGGTTTTGGCTGCTATCGGCCTGCGCTCGTTTTTCTGTGACCACATCTGCCGAAACAAAGTTTGTATAAATCTGCTTGTCAAGTTCCTTGCGGTCTGTAACAATCACAAAAGTCCAGTTGCCCTGAATTTTTCTCAGCACTTTTTGCGAAAAGAACATCATCGACACACTTTTCCCGCTACCCTGCGTGTGCCAGAACACACCAAGCTTCCCTTTACGTTGGCGAACATCCTGAAGGGCTTCTATGGCATTATTCACACCCAGATATTGGTGGTTTTTGGCTGTCAGTTTGATAAGCCCGCCGGGAGCTTTCTGGAAGAGGGTGAAGTTTTCGACCAAATCAAGCAGCCGGGAGGGTTCGCCTATGCCGTAAAGCATTGTTTCCAGCGAAACTCTTCCTTCTTCCTCTTCGCTTCCCACTTTTTTCCATTCGGCAAAATGCTCCCATCCTGCGGTGATGCTGCCTACCCTGCTTTGGCTTCCATTCGACAAGATGATAAGGGCGTTGGGCCAGAACAGCTGGGGGATGGTGTCTTTATAGTCGCGCAGGTTACCCGTGTAGGCTGTTTCCAGTCTTCTGTGTGCGGCTTTGAGTTCAAAAAGAAGTAATGGGATGCCATTTACAAAACCAACCAGGTCGGTGCGCCTGGTATGCATCTCTCCAGCTATCCAAAGCTGTGAGCAGAGCAGGAAGTCATTATTTTTTGGGTTTTCCCAGTCAATCACCTTCACCCATTCCACGATTTCCTCATCGCCCCGCGGATCGATAACGCTCACCCTGACTCCATTTTTCAGGTGCTCATACATTTCTTTGTTGGCTGCAGCCATACTCATGCGGGAGCGATCCCGCTGAAGGATCTCCACGGCTTGATCAAAAGCCTCCGCTGGAAGATCAGGGTTGATTTTAATCATTGTAGGACGCAGTCGCGCCGTGAGGATTACCTCTGCACGTGTTTCCCTGCCCAGCATACTATGGCCGGTATCAAACTCATTGTAGGCATTGCATGTTTCCCAGCCCAAAGTTTCCATCAACTGGATGGCGGGTTGTTCAACCAGAGCGTCTTCGGTGTATCCGGAAGGTGTCATTTGATGGCAAATCTTTGTTTGATGTACTCTTGTGTTTGACTCGCACTTAACTCCGTAGTTGCCGGTCCTGTGCGGACATAAAACCGTTCAATATCACCGTCTTTAACAAAAACTGCGGTTGGTGACTTGTGGCACTTAACAACCATTACACGGGATTCTTCATAATCATCAAAGTTCACGTTTATATTGGTGAGGGCGGGAATGCCCATTCTTGACTTAACAATATTGACAAGATGCAGGCTCATTTTGTCCTCATTGGGAAACCCGTCTTTTTCAATACCAACGGGACTTCCATCATCTGCTACCCCCACGATTAAAGTACCTCCATTTGAGTTAAGGAATGCTGCCATTGTTTTCAGTACAGCAAGCTCCATACGTGGATCTTTCTGTTCGGTGTGCATATTGATGCGCATCGTGGATTTAAACTCTACACTCTCTGACTCTCCATTCATGACTTCCTGGGCGAGGATAAAAGCATCAACAGGCTCTGTCTTTTCTTCATCAATGGCCGTTAAAGTAGCATAGCCTTTGGCAATTACCTGTGCCATTAGTTCTCGCCGTTTTTCAAGAAAATCGTGGTAGTCAAGATGCTCCCAGCTTTCAGGTAAAGCGTGAAGCTTATACATGCGCTCTATTTCAGGGTTGCTAAATCTTGTCTTCATTTGCGGCACGTATTCAACTGGAGGGGCGTCTGAAATCTCTGCATTATCTCCCCACTCCATTAAGGCATAATTAGCTATTTGGTTAGTTTCCCTGGTGGATGTGATTTTTTTATGATCACGCAAGTATGCTTTAGGAAATAGGTGATGGCGCTCAATGGAGCGAGATGCCGTGACTGACGGATCAAGCAGTGATGCCACTTTAATTTTTGAAAACAATGCCCTTGCGTCCAATAATACCAACGCAGCATGATAGGCAAATAAGGAGGGACTTCGTGGTGACGATGTAGCCAGGTCGTTAGGAAGGGTTACTGCCCAGAAATCATTGGTGAGAGTAATGTCGCAAATCCGGTTTAACGTTTTTAAGAAATCTTCTGCTGTCTTTATTTCTCTTAATCGTGCAAGATCGAACTCCATATCTGACTCAGGTGATCCGGTGAAGCGCCCTGTGACGGCAGACATAAAAAACCACCTCGCAATGGTGCGCCTGAGGTCAAACTCTGAGGCTTTATACTCTGTGCGTCCAATCAGATAAAGCATGTAAGAGAACAGCAGGTTGTTGTCTGAACTGATCATCTTGCTGCTTCTAAAGCCCGCCTGCCGGATACAGTTCATAAAGTCGTGCCAGTACTGTAAATTTAATACCCGTTCTTGGGCGTTTTTAAGTAACTCAAATTGCTGAACACGACGCTCATCGCTGAATTGCTCTGTCTCCAAATCTTTACCCCTAAGGATGGAGTAGACGTATTTAAGTCTGGCACGTTTGAAAGCCACCCCGACACTGACCCGTAAAAGCTGGGAGGGATATGGTTCAATAAAATGATTAAAAGGGGACGCATCATTTTTGGATGGTGTTCGCGAGTCTCTGCAAAAGTCTTCAAGGGCTTTTCTTCCTTCATCCCAGAAGACAGACATAAGGGTAAGAATAAAATCTGCCTGATTAAGAGAAGTACCTTCACTATTAATTCTTACAAACACATCGGAAACAGCTTCCTCATCTATTTCGGCATCCAGCTCTAACGCAGTAAAGGGAAACGATAATAACCCCTGAAGTTTTAAAATCCGGTCCTCTATAAGTGTTTCTTCATCCTCACTTACTTCACGATTTGTGCGGAGGTTATCAAGATAATTTTTAATTATTCGGGTAATTTTTGCATCAGGACTCCAAAGCACAGAAATATCTGGTATGAATGCTTTGTCCCTGAGAACTGCCGCATCTGCAATTTGAAATTTCTCTTCTACCGGGTTAAAGGCTATTTGAATTTTTTCAGTTTGAAAGCTTTTCCTAATTACCCGCACCTCCTTTATAACAGCAAAAAGCGAAGTTAGGCGTTGTTGACCATCGACTATAACCAAACGAGGCGGCTTTTGTTTGTTTTCATCACCTATGGTACGGGATGGTTCTGACACATTGCTTTTCCAAAACAGGAAATAACCGACAGGGTAACCTTTATACATGGAGTCGAAAAGGTTGCGAACTTTAACATTGGGCCAAACAAAAGGTCGTTGGATATCCGGCAATCCAATTTCGCCCATGCTAATGTAATTGATCAATGAGCCTAAGGTATAATCAACTTTGGTAAATACAGTTTTACTCATAATCCATTTTTATTTAGCATGTTTATATCCAGTTCCGAAACGTCCACTTCACCAGAGATGATTTTGGGAAGGAGGAGGTCACGGGTGTGGCATAATGTCTGATTTTTATACTGGAGTGTCTTTATTTGTTCAAACACTGTATCGGTAATACTATGGTAATGAGTCAACAGACGTTCGGTTGGCTTTACAACCTTTAAAGATTCAAACTTTCCTTTACTTAAGTTTGTCATAGTTGCCCCAGTTGCACCGTGTCCTACAATGGTTTCTTTCAAATCCAAAAGCACATAATAAAGAAACTCTCTATATGTTTTATTGCTTAAAACTATTGAGTTTATTTGTTGATTCGACTGTGATGGTATAGCAGTTATTGATACGACACCACCCGTGCCAATACAACTTACACAAAGTGTATTTGGTGGCAATGTTTTATTCTGCTGACTTTCAGCACCTAAATTTGAAAGATATTCTCCAGTAGAAATACAAAATATGGTATCATGCATATCAGGCGTTTTTATAAAGGGGACATCTTTTCCGTAATATTCTGGAACTTTTTTACTCGGTGTCTTACCAGTAATAACTTTCCCATATGATTTTAAATCACATACACACCACCCCTCCGGAATCCTCCCCATCTCCGAATCCACAAATCGCACCTTTTCATGTCCGGGGAAGCGAAACTTCACAAACCA
>PWHO01000051.1 GCA_003555385.1 Bacteroidales bacterium | reverse complement strand
GTGATTGGGAAGCTGCCAGTAGTCTGGTAAACGGGCGGAGTGGTTGTTAGTTGTTGGTTCTCACGGGCCGTGGAAACTAACAACCGGAGAGGGCGATAGCCCTCGACTAACTAACAACTGGAGTGGCGAAGCCACGACTAACCGGAGGCGCGCAGCGCCGACTAACTAATAACTGGAGAGGGCGATAGCCCTCGACTAATAAATTTAACTGTTTTGAAATTTACACAATTCGGACTGGATCAACAGGTAATGGATGGCATTGAGGCCATGCGTTTTGAAGAAGCAACTCCGGTACAGGAGGAGGTTATCCCCACCATTCTCGAGGGGAAGGATGTGATTGCGTGTGCGCAGACAGGTACAGGTAAAACGGCTGCTTTTTTGCTGCCGGTAATTCATCAGATTATCAGGGCTTCTAAAAAAGATAAGATCAGGGCCCTGGTTGTGGTACCCACACGCGAACTCGCCATTCAGATCTCACAACAGATGGAGGGCTTTGGCTATTTTGCCCCGGTGAGTTCTCTGGCCGTTTACGGAGGAGGTACCGGTGCGGTGTATTCCAATGAGAAGCGCGCTCTTACCAGCGGGGCTGACCTGGTGGTTTGTACCCCCGGAAGAATGATCAGCCACCTTAACCTCGGCTATGTAGACTTCAGCAGCCTTGATTTTTTTATTCTTGATGAAGCCGACCGGATGCTTGATATGGGCTTTTTCGATGACATCATGAAGATTGCCTCAACAGTTCCTCAAAAAACCCAGCGTTTGTTGTTTTCTGCCACAATGCCTCCCAAGATCAGGGAGCTGGCCCGGAAAATTCTGAACAACGCCAGGGAGGTTAATATTGGCTTGTCGGCTCCCCCGGATCAGATCCGGCAGGAGGCCTACATTTTAAACGAGGAACAGAAGATGCCCATGGTCAGACATCTGACTGCTGATCAGCGGATGAAAAGTATCCTGATATTCAGTGATACCAAGATCGGGGTCAAGCAGCTAAGTAAAAACCTTAAAAACAAGGGGTTATCTGTTGAGGAAATCCACTCGGACCTGGATCAGTCAGAGCGGGAGCAGGTAATGAACCGCTTCAAAAGTCGCCATACGCGCGTGCTTGTTGCCACTGATATTATTTCTCGTGGGATCGACGTGGAGGATATTGACATGGTGATCAATTATGACGTTCCACACGATGCCGAAGATTATGTTCACCGGATTGGTCGTACGGCAAGA
Organism: Bacteroidales bacterium; assembly: GCA_003555385.1. Classification (GTDB taxonomy): domain Bacteria; phylum Bacteroidota; class Bacteroidia; order Bacteroidales; family UBA7960; genus PUPG01. Next base: position 5,328 of record PWHO01000051.1, on the reverse strand, counting down.
GCGGGAGCCCATGGCAAAGCCTGTACACTTGTTTCGCCTGATGATCAGCGCAAGTTCGCATCCATAGAACGTCTTCTTCGCCGCACGGTGGATAAGCCCGCGCTTCCTCAGGATATGGGTGAAGCGCCGGAATATAACCCGGGGAAAGTTGTCCGGGCAGGTAGACCAGGCAAGCACTTTTCAAGGAAAAGACCCCAGGGGAAAAGACCCCAGGGGAAAAGGCCTCCGGGGAAGGACAATCGAAAAAGGTAAAATATTCGCAATGCGAACTTGTCATGAAGGAGGTTTTTTCGCCGGGTTTTGAATCTTACAGAAAACGGGTATGGGAGGCCATAGCCGACTTTGAATATGCAGGCGTAAAAGTTGGTCGCGGAAAACGCAATGTGGTGAAGCGAATTCAAAGCGGAGCCCTCTTGCTGAACATTAAGGCCTTCAAAGTGCCGAACGCATTTAACAGGATTACCTATCGTTACTTCCGGAAATCAAAAGCCTGCCGGTCCTATGAATATGCGCATCAGTTGCTTGCCATGGGAATCGGGACCCCTGCACCAGTGGCCTATATGGAGTCAGGCTGGCCTGTTTTGGGTGAGAGTTATTATGTGAGTGAGCATATTGATGAAGACCTTACCTTCAGAACGCTTATTGAAAACCCGGAGTATCCTGACCGGGAAACCATTCTTCGGCAGTTTACACACTTTACACATCGTATGCATGAAAGCGGGGTCCTGTTCCTGGACCATTCCCCGGGAAATACCTTGATAAAAAAGAAGGGTGAAAATCGATATGCCTTTTACCTGGTAGACCTGAACAGAATGCGAATGAATGTCAGGATGGACGAGGAAAAACGGATAAGAAATTTTGCCCGCTTGTCGGCAACTGAAGACATGATCCGGATAATGAGTGATGAATATACAAACATTGCCGGGCTACCCTGTGACCGGGTGTACGAAAAAATGCTTCGGCATACGAAAGCCAACCATCAGCGCAGGATCCGACAGAAAATAAGACAAAGGGTCTTGCGGCAATATAAGCAATAGCCTGCTACTGCTTATCCTTGTCCTCTTCCTCCTCTTCTCCTGACTCTTCCTCCTCTTCTCCTGACTCTTTGGCCTCTTCTCCTGACTCTTTGTCCTGGTCACCCAGGTCTTCAAAGGAAATGTCGCTGTCCGGTTTCGTCCCACCGGAAGTGGTTCCGGACGACTCACTGGTTTCTCCACCGGTTGATGACTCTTCCTGCTTGTCAGGCCTTGTTATTTCGCCCTGCAGCTCATCAATTGCTTTAAATGATTCTCCCAGCGCTTCCTTGAATTTGTCAAAGTCTTCCTGGTAGAGGAAGAGCTTGTGCTTTTCATAAAAGAACTTGCCTGTTTGCTGGTTAAACCGCCTCTTACTTTCCGTAATGGTGAGGTACAATTCGTTGGAACGGGTTGATTTTACATCAAAAAAGTAGGTTCTTTTCCCTGCCCTTACTGCTTTTGAAAAAATGTCATCCCTGGGAACATTAGTGCCAAATTCATCCATGATAATACTCCTGTTTTCTTTCTTTTCTAAAAAAATTTTTGGCAAACCTTAAAGAACGTTGGCCTTTTAGGGGCGTTAAATCTGATATATGGAGTCAAATATAGAAAAAAATCGCCTCCCTTTCAAAAATCCCTTAATTTTGCATTGTTTTTTTCAGGCATCTCTGATGCATTTCTTTCACTGATGCCGTGATTCCAAATAATTGACAAATTACATATGCTAAACAGAAGGCATCTTCGCGTAAAAGTACTCCAAAGCCTGTATGCTTACTATCAGTCGCATACCCAAGACATTGCCTCTGGCGAAAAGGAGCTGTTATTTGGGATTGAAAAGATCTATGACCTTTATTTGTATCAGCTGACACTGCTTGGAGAACTCATAAGCCAGGAGGAACGCATTATAGAGGAGAACCTTTCAAAACGGCTGCCCACGCAGGAAGATCTGAATCCCAAATACCGCTTTGTTGACAATGCCTGCCTGAAAATGATCGTCGGGGATGAAACCTTGCAAAAGCGGGCAAAAGCAAGGGGGGTTTCCTGGAACATTGACCGGGAACTGGTCAGGAAGCTCCTGGCCAAAGTGAAATCACAGAATTATTATTCTGAATATATGTCATCTTCTTCTTCTGATCCGGAAGAAGATACCCGGTTTGTGATCAAGTTGTTTAAAAAGGATGTATTGCCATTTGAGCTGCTGCATTCTTTTTACGAGGAAAAAAGTATTTACTGGATTGATGACTGGGAGCTGGTAAGCAAGATGCTGATCAAAACCCTGAAACAATCCGATGTAACCCATGGCAAGCTGGCACTTATGGATCTTTTCAAGGAAGAGTCTGACAGGGTTTTTGCCATTGAGCTCTTTCGGAAAGCCATTATCAATCACCGTACTTTTAACGAGATTATTTCATCGAAGACCCGGAACTGGGATGTGGAAAGAATCGCACTGATGGATATGATCATCATGGAGATGGCTCTTACGGAGGTGCTGAAGTTTCCGGATATACCCGTTAAAGTCAGCCTGAATGAATATATTGAACTGTCCAAAATGTACAGTACACCTAAAAGTAAGGTTTTTGTCAACGGGGTACTGGATAAGCTGGTGGAGCAGTTTAACAGGGATGGAAAAATTCCCGGTCAATACGGAGGGTTGCGAGACAACGCATCTGAATGATTTTATTAACTTTGCGGAAAGAAAGAGATCATTTTTTAAATTAAATAGTCCAACCGATGAATTTGCTGAATGTATTATTGATGACTCCTGCTGAAAATGGCGGAGGCGGAATTGGTGCTTTTCTTCCACTGATCCTTATTGTGCTTGTTTTTTACCTGTTTTTTATCCGGCCGCAGATGAAAAAGCAAAAGCAGTTGCGCCAATATCGTGAGAGTTTGAAAAAGGGAGATAAAGTGATCACCATAGGTGGTATTCACGGTAAGATTGTTGAAGAGCAGGAGCGCTCATTTACCATCGAAGTGGAAGACGGAAACAGGCTGCGTGTAGAGAAGTCTGCTGTTGCCATGGATGGTGCCTCTGATCAGCTCGGCGATAAGCGATAGATGAACTGGCGGGTTTTATGGCGAAAAAAGGATGTCCTTACACCAGGGGAGGCGGCTACCAAACGTAAGGCATACATATTTTTTGTATGCCTGATTATCAGCACCCTTTTCTGGATAGTTACCAAGTTGTCTCAGGAAAATCAGGCCATTTTCAGTTTGCCCGTCAGATTCGAAGAATTTCCGGAAGGAGAGCTGGCAGCCAGCCAGAGCGACAGCCTGGTGGAATTTACCCTGCATGGCACAGGTGCCAGACTCATACAATTGCGCTTTTTCTCACAGATTGACACCCTGAGGTTCCCGTCGGAACGGATGTTTACCACTGCCAGGGATGGAAATGAGTTATATTACCTGACCGGTGATCAGATTGCCGACGAGATTACCGGCCGGATCGAACCCAGGGTAGAGGTGAGTTCTGTGTTCCCTGACTCCCTGTTTCTTCAGCTGGTTCCGGCTGTGCAAAAGCGACTCCCTGTAAAACTTGAAGCCGAGATATCCTTTGCTGACCGTTTTGATCAATACGGAAGCATTGATATTGACCCTGATAGTGTGACGCTGACAGGACCGAGTACCGTTCTTGATACCTTGGAGTTTGTAGCTACCAGGCGCTGGGAGGTTTCAAATCTGCGTCAGACCAGGACAGAAGTCATTCCACTTGAATTCCCGGCTAAAGTTCAGTCATTACAGGCAGATGTCCGGCATGTGGAGGTTACCTTGCCCGTGGAGGAGTTTACTGAATCAACCCTTGATCTCGAGCTGCAGATTCAATGCCCGGATGAATACCCGGAGGTTGATCTGCGCCTTTTCCCCTCCAGTGTCACTGTCAGTTTTATGGTGTCATTGCGCGATTATTTTTCCATTGATAACCAGATGTTCGGGGCTTCCGTAAACTGTCCTGCCGCCGTTGAAAACAGCGATGGCCGGCTTGAAGTTCAGCTGGACAGTCACCCTCGTTTTGTGCGAATTTTGCATGTGCGTCCTTCTTCAGTGGAATATATTATTCTGGAATAGGACCACATTCTTTGCGTTACCAATATTCCGGGGCATTACCACTATCCCGATTTTTTGATAAAATTCATACTTAACCATGATACTTGTAGGCCTCACCGGAAATATCGGAAGCGGTAAAACAACTGTAAGCCGTTTGTTTTCCATGCTTGGTGTGCCGGTTTACTACGCCGATGAAAAGGGACGGCAGTTTCTTGGTCTTCCCGAAGTCCGGGAAAAGGTAATATCGCTTTTCGGCAAGGATGTTTTGGGTGAAAATGGGGAAATTGATCGCCAAAAGCTCGCCTCTGTTGTGTTTGCCGATAAAGAAAAACTCAGGCAGCTGAATGCGGTTATTCATCCACTGATCAGGGCAGATTTCAGGCAGTGGGCGGATAAACAGGCTGGTCACCCTTATGTAATGGAAGAAGCAGCCATTTTGTTTGAAAGTGGTCTTGCCGACGACTTTGATAGGATCGTGCTGGTGGCAGCCCCGGAAGAATTGCGGATAAGCCGCGTATGTAGGCGCGACGGGGTGGAGGAAGGTTCCGTCCGGCAGCGTGCCCGGCATCAGTGGAGTGAGAAATATAAAAAACCCATGTCAGATTATATCATCGAAAATGATGAAACCTCCCTGGTAATTGACCGGGTTCAGGAGATCCACGGGCAGCTTTTAAAGGCTGCGGGCGTGTCGGGGCAATAAGAGACCCCGGGAGGCAATAAACAGACCCCGGGAGGCAATAAACAGACCCCGGGAGGCAACAAAAGACCCCGGAAGGGCAGCAAGAAACCCCCGGATGAAAAATATATGCAGGGGTTTGCCGTTTTAGTATTGTTGCATAACAACATGGCCATTTGAAGTCTTTATACACCATATTTTGCCTCATAATACTGTTACCATTATCTCCCGATGATGTTGCCGCACAACGGCAGAGCGGCCGGGTGTATGAATTCCTCAACCTTTCTCCAACCGCAAGAATTACTGCCATGGGAGGCTATGCATTTCCCGTCCTGGACAATGATCCGGGGATGGCCCTTCGCATTCCTGCGCTTTTGAACCCGGGGATGGACAATCACCTTTCCCTGAATTTTGTGGATTATTTTGATGACATCAATTACGGGACGGTTGCTTTTACCCGGTATTTTGAGGACCTGGGACAGTTCAGCGGGTCGTTACAGTATATTAACTATGGTACTTTCGTGGAAGCAGATCATACAGGCCATGTAACTGGTCGGTTTACCGCTGGAGAATACAGTTTTCAAGTGGGGT
>PWHO01000093.1 GCA_003555385.1 Bacteroidales bacterium | reverse complement strand
GCCTGTCGCTGTAAAGACTCAGGTCTTCGATCACATCCACCACAGAGGGGATGGGCATCCCGTGACGCAGGATTCCTGATATCAGTTTGGCATAGTTCCAGTATTCCTTGTGGAAAGAACGGGAAAGGCCTTCTATGGTAACCCTGTAGCCATCCCTGTCATGAAACTGAAAATCATAACGTTTTTCTCCTTCCGGAAGACGGGTTTTGATTACCCAGCCTTTCTCCACGTAAGGGGGAAGGTAGAATCCTTCCGCTTTACCGGTAAAGATTTCGTATGGCCTGTCATGCAATAGCCCTACAACGGCCAGCCATTTTTCCGAATCGTTGTTGAATCTGACCACCTCTGATTCAAGGATTTTTGGTCTTACAGGTGCATCTGTTTCCTTGAAGTCGTTTTTGTCTTTTTTGTTGTCGTTGACCAGTACACCGGAACGTGACCCGTCACGGTATACCGTGATCCCTTTGCACCCGCTTTGCCACCCTGTCTGGTAAATGTCTCCTACCAGTTCTTCTGATACATCACCGGGCACATTTACCGTGACACTGATGGAGTGGTCTACCCATTTCTGAACGGCCCCCTGCATGTGTACCTTGGCCACCCAGTCCACGTCATTGGCTGTGGCTTTGTAATAAGGTGAGCGCTGGATGACATTTTTCAGCTCATCTTCCTTCATGTGTTTTACCTCATCGATGTCGTAGTTGTTGAGGATGAGCCAGTCAACGAATTTCTGGTGGAAAACATTGAATTCTTCCCAATGATCACCCACCTCATCCACAAAATCCACTTTGACATTTTTATCGCCGGGGTTCACCTTCCTCCTGCGTTTGTAAGCCACCATAAATACCGGTTCAATGCCTGAAGTGGTCTGGGTAAGGATGGAGACACTGCCTGTGGGGGCGACGGTCAGCAATGCCACATTTCTTCTTCCGTGGGCAAGCATTTCCTCATACAACTCCGGTTCGGCTTCTTTCAGCCGTTTGATGAAGGGGTTGTCTGCTTCCCGTTTGCTGTTGTAAACAGGAAAAGCACCCCGGTCAGCAGCGAGTTTTACGGAAGATCGGTAGGCCGCCAGGGCGAGGGTTTTGTGAACCTGAACGGAAAAGTCGTTTGCCTCCGGAGTTCCATAACGGTATCCCAGCGATGCCAGCATATCTCCTTCAGCAGTAATCCCGATACCTGTTCTGCGGCCTTCCACACATTTGTCGCGGATTTTCTGCCACAGGTTGTACTCCACCCGTTTTACCTCTTCTTCTTCCGGGTCTGAGGATATCTTGTTGAGGATGTTGTCAATTTTCTCCAGCTCAAGGTCGATGATGTCATCCATGATCCGCTGTGCATAGCCCGCATGTTCTTTGAAAAGATCGAAATCAAAGGTGGCTTTATCCGTAAATGGGTGTTTGATATACCCGTAAAGGTTGATGGCCAGCAGCCGGCAGCTGTCATAGGGGCACAGGGGTATCTCCCCGCAAGGGTTGGTGGAAACCGTTTTAAACCCCAGGTCTGCGTACGAATCCGGCACAGATTCATTGATGATGGTATCCCAGAACAGGATTCCGGGCTCGGCCGATTGCCATGCGTTGTGGATGATCTTCTGCCACAATGCGCGGGCGTTAATCTTCTTGATATATTTGGGATTTTCTGCCTCAATGGGGTATTGCTGCACAAAGTCCCTGTCGTCACGTACCGCCTCCATGAATTCATCCGTGATCTTTACCGATACATTGGCCCCCGTAACCTTTCCCTGTTCGAGTTTTGCATCAATAAAGCTTTCCGCATCCGGGTGCTTGATGGAGACTGTAAGCATCAGTGCGCCTCTCCGGCCATCCTGGGCCACTTCACGGGTAGAATTCGAATACCTCTCCATAAACGGGCCCAGCCCGGTTGAGGTAAGGGCACTGTTTTTCACCGGACTGCCCTTGGGCCTGATGTGGGAAAGATCGTGTCCGACTCCGCCCCGTCGTTTCATCAGCTGAACCTGTTCCTCATCCACTTTCATGATGCCGCCGTATGAATCGGCGTCACCCCGGTTCCCGATCACAAAGCAGTTGGACAGGGACCCGATCTGGAAAGGATTCCCGATACCTGCCATCGGGCTGCCCTGGGGTACAATGTAGCGAAAGTCTTTCAGGAGGGTAAATATCTTTTCTTCAGGAAGCGGGTTTGGATAATTGTTTTCAATGCGATGAATCTCTCTGGCAATGCGCCGGTGCATGTCGTCGGGTGTCTGCTCATACAGGTTGCCCTGTGAGTCTTTCAGGGCATATTTGCTGACCCATACCCCAGCGGCCAGGCTGTCTCCGTCAAAATACTCCGTGGCCCTTTTTATCACTTTCTCATAATCGTATTTGGTCAGGGAGGGCCGGAGCATATCATCCGTCAGCGGCGCTTCATCTTCCGGAAGAACCCGTTTGTCCATTACCTGGTCATACAGATTTTTCTCCTCTTTTGTTTGCTGATTTCCTTGTTTTGCGTCACTGATGGTTGTCTTGTTGCTCATGTTAATTCGTTTTGGTCGTTACAGCATCAGGGGCGGAGACCCCCAACACGATTAAGGAAATGTTACGGATTGCGTAAAAAAATCAGGTTATGACAACGAAGTTAAGAAACAAAACCATGAATTCTCGGCGCTTATTATTAACAAAAACGGAAAGTTATTAACCAACGGGGGATAACTGTTTGATACAAAAAACAATAACCCTCTTTTGTTAAAAAAGAGCGATGAAAGTTTTCTTTTGCTCTATGAGAATCAGGTATTTGTGGTTTTTTTGCAATGGTTGCTAGGCATATTCTATGAGATAGGCCTTGATAAAATCATCGATTTCGCCATCCATTACATTCTGCACATTGGACGTTTCCACGTTGGTCCGGAGATCTTTTACCATCTTATACGGATGGAACACATAGTTCCGTATCTGGGAGCCCCATTCAATTTTTTTCTTGCTGTCTTCAATGTTATCTATTTTTTCCCGCTTCTTTCTCAGTTCGATTTCATATAGTTGAGATTTCAGCATGGTGAGGGCTTTTTCTCTGTTTTGTCCCTGTGATCTCGTCTCCTGGCATTCTACCACCAGACCGCTTGGAGCGTGTCTTACCCGCACGGCGCTCTCGATCTTGTTAACATTCTGACCTCCTGGTCCGCTTGACCTGAAAGTGTCCCAGCTGAGGTCGGCCGGGTTGATCTCAATTTCAATGTTGTCGTCCACTACGGGATAAGCGTACACGGAGGCGAATGACGTATGCCTTTTGTTATTTGCGTCAAATGGCGAAAGCCTGACGAGGCGGTGGACGCCGCTTTCACCTTTCAGGTAGCCAAAAGCATTATCGCCCTCGAATTCAATGGAGGCACTTTTGATCCCGGCAGTTTCTCCCTCCTGTATATCCAGCACTTTGGTTTTGTGCTGATTTCTTTCCCCATAGCGCAAATACATCCGCATGAGCATTTCAGCCCAGTCCTGGCTCTCAGTGCCTCCTGCACCCGCATTGATGGTTACAATGGCATTGAGGTGGTCCTCCTCTTTGTTGAGCATTTTTTTCAGCTCAAGGGTTTCAAGCAAGGCCAGCGTTTCGTTATGCAAGGCTGTAAGTTCTTCTTCCGAACCTTCCCCCTCCTGGTAAAAATCAAACAGCACCTTAAGGTCAGCCGCTTTCTGACTGGCTTCGTCATAAGCATTAATCCACTTGTTGATGCTGCTTGTTTTCCTGAGCGTCTTTTCCGCTTTTTTGGGATCATCCCAGAAATCAGGTGATTCGGTCAGTTTCTGGAGATCATTGACCTGGTTTTTCTTGCCGTCAATGTCAAAGAAACCTCCTCAAGGCATCAAGCCTCTTATCGATATCTTTTACGTGTTCGTTATAGATCATCTGGTTGTTTGTTTTATTTCGGACTGTTATTTTATGGCCTCTTTGAGCGACTGCCAGACCAGGCCAGGTTCATAGCCTTTTTGAATGGCATAGGCCGCTGTTCTTTCTTCCGGGTTTGTCCGGTTCTTTTCCCGGATGCTGTGGTATTTTTTATTCAGGATGGCACGAAGCATTTCTGAATACTGTTGCTGGTCAATTTCAGACAAAGCCTGCATGATATGCGTATCGTCAATGCCGCGTGACAGCAGTTCAGCTTTAATTTTGACTTTCCCCCACTGGTTATTCAAAAATTTCCCCCGTGCATACAGCTTCGCGAACCGCTGGTCATCCAGAAACCCCTCTTCCTTCAGGCGGTTGATGATCTGCTGACGCAGGGCCTCTTCGGCTCCCAGTTGCCGGAGCCTGTCACTTACTTCCCTGCTGCACCTTTCACGGTACGCACAGTATTTTCTGGCCTTCTCTGTATGCTGTTCCGGGGTCATGCCTGGGCTTGTTTGACTGCATCATGCAGGCATCAAAGCTTAATTTCGTCTTCCAGTTTATTGAAAAACCGGTATTCGAGGAAATGATAAGATGTGGAAGGATATACTTTAATCCACTGCCTGTATTTTAAGAACCATTTCATTCTGATGGATAAAAGCCCTTTGGTAAGATATGATACGATAAAGGGATGCGCCCTGAGGGTGAGGGGGGTTTCGTTCTGTTCCCTGATCAGGTAACGCAGGTTGCTTTCAATCTCATCAATGAGAATAATGCTGGGCTTCACTTTGCCTGTTCCTCCGCATGCCGGACACTTTTCCAGTATTTCCACACTGGTTTCTGTTCTCACCCGCTGGCGGGTGATCTGTACAAGCCCGAACTTGCTTGGCGGCAAGATGTTGTGCTTCGCCCTGTCTTTGTTCATCTCTTCCTTCATCCTCTCGTACAGCTTCCTTCTGTTGGCTGACTGTACCATATCAATGAAGTCCACCACGATGATCCCGCCCATATCGCGCAGCCTGAGCTGTCGTGCGATTTCCGAGGCAGCTTCCAGGTTCACATCCAAAGCATTGTCTTCCTGGCTGTTGTCGCTTTTCATGCGCTGGCCACTGTTCACGTCAATTACATGAAGGGCCTCGGTGTGTTCAATGACCAGATAGGCACCGCTTTTCACTGAAACAACCTTGCCGAAAGAGCCTTTGATCTGTTTTTCCACCCCAAAGTGATCAAATATGGGGATCTTGCCTTTATGCAGCTTCAGGATGTCGAGCTTATCAGGAGCGATTGTTTTGATGTATTCCCTGAGCTCTTCGAATACAGCAGGATCATTTACATGGATGTTGTTGAAAGACTCGTTCAGAAAATCCCGGAGCATGGCAGACGAGCGGGCCATTTCACCCAGAATAATGCGGGGTGGTTTGGTGTGGGCAAGTTTTTCGGCGATGCTGTACCATTTGGATATAAGGTTATTCAGGTCCGCATCCAGGTCAGCCACCATTTTACCTTCGGCCACCGTGCGTACGATCACCCCGAAATTATTTGGCTTGATGCTTTGCACGAGCCGCTTGAGCCTGCTTTTTTCTTCGGAATTCTGAATCTTTTGCGATACCGATATCCGGTCGGAGAAAGGCACCAGCACCAGGTACCTTCCTGCCAGTGAGATTTCACTGGTAATTCTGGGTCCTTTGGTCGAAATGGGTTCTTTTGCAATCTGTACAAGCACAGGATGATTGCTGGTCAACACATTCGTTATCTTCCCTGTTTTTTCAATGTCCTTTTCCAGGTGAAAATTTTCCATGGCCAGCACTTTGGTTTTGCCTGCCATGGCCAGCTTGGTGTACTTGTTCAGACTGTTGATCTGGCTTCCCAGATCCAGGTAATGTAAAAAAGCATCCTTCTCATATCCCACATCAACAAAGGCGGCATTCAACCCGGAAATGATTTTTTTTACCTTTCCCAGGTATATGTCACCAACAGAGAAGCTGTTGTTCTTTCGCTCGCGGTGGAGCTCCACCAGTCTTTTGTCTTCGAGCAAAGAAATCACAACCTCCGTCTGGCCGGAATCAATGATTAATTCTTTGTTCACAGTTGAGATAAATTAATTGTTCACATTCCATTATGGATATATGGGTGAGAGGATACAAAAGCCGAACTTCACCGGCTTGTCAAAATAAAATTACATAATACCCTGCAGGCATTATGTAATTTATCGCAAAAACGGATCACGGAGGCAGGAGGCCCCCGTTAATGCATTATTTCTTCTTATGCCTGTTTTTGCGCAGACGCTTCTTGCGCTTGTGGGTTGACATCTTGTGCCTTTTTCTCTTTTTTCCGCTTGGCATATCTTTATGATGTGTTAATGGTTTTTATTTTGCTTACTGGAAAAACATCTTGATTAAGATGGGTTTACGGAGGCTTTAACTTCGCTGACAAATTCTTTCGCGGGTTTGAAAGAGGGAATGCAGTGTGCAGGAATGATAATGGTTGTGTTTTTGGAAATATTTCTGCCCGTTTTTTCAGCCCGCTCCTTGATGATGAAGCTGCCAAAACCACGCAGATAGACGTTTTTCCCTTTCACGAGTGAGTTTTTCACGGAGTTCATGAAAGCTTCAACAGTCGCCTGAACGTCCTTCTTTTCGATGCCGGTTTTGGCGGCAATTTCCGTTACGATTTCAGCTTTAGTCATAATGTTTACTTTTTGGTTATAAGCGAATTATACTGTTTTTCTCTGTTTCAGGG
>PWHO01000107.1 GCA_003555385.1 Bacteroidales bacterium | reverse complement strand
TACCGGTTGGTTAGAGTAATTTATTAAGGAACCGCCGTATACCGAACGGTACGTACGGTGGTGTGAGAGGACGGAAAATAAAGTAGGAGGAAAACTACTTTATTTTCCTCCTACTCGATTTGCCTGACTTGTTACCAGTCCTGTTGCCACACTATAGCAATTTGCCACATTATAGCAATATTATCTATTGCCACGTTTGCGGACGTTACAATTTTGCATCCTATTCGTCCGGGCCTGCCTCGTATTATTCCTCCTGCTTCTGTTCGGCCAAAACCGGGTTTTCCGTAAATACGTCTTTGGGTTCCCTGACAAAGAACCACAGCAAGGCGGAGATGCCAACGGTGAGGGCACTCACGATGAAAATCACTCCTTTGTTTTCTGCTTCCTGAACAAGTTCGCCAACGCCAAAGCTTGAAACAAACTGGGGCAGAACCACAGACAGGTTAAACAAACCCATGTACAGGCCCATTCGTGATTGCGATATTTTCTGTGACATGATGGCAAATGGAAGACTGATGGTGGCAGCCCAGCCGATGCCGACAATGGCCATCAGCATGTAAATAACAGCAGGGGCGTATCCGAATTGCAGGATGCTTAAATAGCCGAGTGCCATGATGGCAATGCTGACAGCATGTGTCCTGACTCTGCCAAAGCGGGCAGCCAGCGGTTCCAGGATCAGGACCGGTATAATGGCGGCTACCAGGTTGAGGGAGAAAAAGCTCCAGTTGACGATCCGTCCGATGGTATCATCAATCTCCTGCAGTCGCGCTGATTCAAGCGCGCCGTTTTCCAAAAGGAGTTCGGGGTCGATGTCCACATCCGCCAGTTCCGGGACGCGGAAACGTACAAAGGCAAACAGGTAAATGAACATGGTCTGTACACCGATCCAGGTAAATGAATGGGCAGCAAGCACCTTTCTGAACCCGATCAGGCCGTCTTTCTCCCTGGATACCCCGTATTCTTTCTGTGTCATGGTGATAAACACCACCACAATGGTCAGAAGAGAACAAAAGATCTCAAGTCCGTAGTAAGGGATATCCGGGAACAATCCCAGTCTTCTGAAAATACCATAGAAGGCATAAAGGAGAAACCCCCATAGCGGGAGAATGGTTTTCATGATCTCGTAAAGGGAGGCCTCATTGACGCTGTCTTTTTTGTTCTCAGCATCGGCTTTGTTCGCAGCTGCTGCTTCCTCCTCGTCCTTACCGTATTGTCCGAGATGCCTGGGTTCTTTAATGAAAAAAGGCGGAATAACAGAGAACAGGAATACCAGCACAACACCAAAATAGATCAGCACATAGTTGCCCCAAACGGCCCCGATCAGGTAAGCCAGTACACCAAAAGTTCCTGATACGGTCTGCATCCAGGTATATCCCTTGGTCCTGGGGCGTCCTTCCGGGGTTACATCGGCAATGATGGCCCTGGTGGGGTTAAAGCTGATATTAATGGCTAAATCGATGCTCAGGGAAACAACGATCGCAATACCAAGAACCCCTTCCAGCCCCATTCCTGCCTGAATGACTCCGATATTTGGCAAGGCGAGCAAGCCCAATGCTGCCAGCACCCCGCCAACCAGTATAAAGGCCCGGCGCCGGCCGTTCATTACCCAGACATTGTCACTGATGATCCCGACCACCACCTGCCCGATGATACCGGCCAGTGGCCCGGTGGCCCATACCAGACCAATATCGCTGATCTCCAGTCCGTACTTTGTGCTTAACAACCAGCTCAGTGCGGCAATCTGGACAGCCAGGCCGAAACCCATGGCCGTGGCCGGAAGACTCAGCAAGGCATAGAATTTATTGGATAGTTTCTTCTGAAAAGGAAGCATATCGGTCTTTTTTTTGGAGATAAAAATACAAATTTAAATAAGTTTGTTGCGCATCTTTTTCCTGACCCCCGCTTTTTACCCGATTCTTGCAGAAAAGCATTATTTTTGCCTTTGTAAGCTGAAAGGTAATGATACACCCCAATATTTTATTATTCGGGATCAGCGGCGGGGAAATACTTATCCTGTTGTTGCTGGTTCTTTTGTTGTTCGGGCCGGGTAAAATACCGGAAATGGCCCGGATGGTAGGACGTGGAATGCGGGAAGTCAAGAAGGTACAAAGGGAGATCAATACTGAAATACACAGGTATTCTTCCGATATTGAAAAAGAAGCCCGGGAAATGCGTTCGGATATCGAGGGCAGGCCGGGCAAGACTCATGGCGACAAGAAAGGAGGGGCTGCTTCCGAACAGGGAGGGGCTGCTTCCGAACAGGGAGGGGCTGCTTCTGAACAGGGGGGCGAAGATCTCCGTAAGGAAAATATCGGGGATCATCAGGCAGGTGATAAAAGTAATCAGGAAGACCAAACAGATCAACCGGAAAGCAACGGGAAAGAGTTGCGCCAACCCGATACCCCTGCAGATAATGAGGATGATGACCTTCCTTATCCTTACGGAAAAAAGAAAGATGACGATAGCTTAAATCGCTCCTGAAGAATAACAATTAATTGGCTGATATGTCGTTTAATTATCAGTAATTTTCATCATGATTGTTTATTAAATGGTTTTCCAGAATATGTTTTCGCTTTCCAAGCCGATCCTGATATTGCTGTTAGTGATTTTTGCGGGTGGTATGAACAGTTTGTCGGCCCAGGACAGGCGGGTGGAAAGGGCTGAAAAGGCTTTTGAGCTTCGCCAGTACCATGAAGCGGTTGACCTCTACAGGCGGGCATATGACCGCGTCAGGCGCAATGACCGGGAAGAGGCTACCCGCCTGATGTACAAGGTAGCACTTTGTTACCGGTACACCAACCAGCACCGCATGGCGGAGGCCTGGTTCAACCGGGCAGTCAGGGCAGGATATGACGATCCCGGGGCACTGCTTTACCTGGCTGATGCCATGATGATGAACGAGAAATACGAAGAGGCGATGGAGCGCTACCGGGAATATGCAGACCTGGTTCCGGATGACTGGCGCGGTCCTCGTGGGATGGCTTCCGTGGAATTGGCCATGGAGCTTCGGGAGAATCCGACTCAATATGAAGTGGATGATATCAGGATACTCAATTCTCGTCAGGATGATTATACCGCTGCTTTCGGTGATCACAGGGGTAGTACGCTGATTTTTGCCTCTTCCAGGGATAACGCTCCTGGTGAACATGAAGATCCCTGGACGGGTAACCAGCCCACCTCGTTTTTTATGTCACAGCAAGACAGGGCAGGGGATTGGAACAGACCTGTGCTGCTGGATGAAGGCCCGGTCAACACAGAATTCAATGAAGGAGCACCCTCGGTCAACCTGGATGCCACTGAAATGTTTTTCACAAGGTGCACCAGAAGTGACGGGGCGGATGTCGGGTGCCGGATTTACAGGGCCAGCAGGGATGGGGCCAGGTGGAGTTCGCCGCAGGAAGTAAGGTTGACCAATGACAGCATGGTTACCGTGGGTCATCCGGCCATCAGCCCGGATGGACTGGAGCTGTATTTTGCGGCTGATCTGCCCGGGGGTAAGGGTGACCGGGATATATGGGTTGTCAGCCGCAGAAGCCAGGGGGATGATTTCGGGCCACCTGAAAATTTGGGTGAACCTGTGAATACCCGCGGAAATGAAATGTTTCCTTATGTCAGAGACGACGGGACCCTTTATTTTGCTTCAGACGGCCATCCTGGAATGGGCGGGCTCGATATTTTCAAAACAACCTATACCCCCGAAGGATGGAGCGAACCGGAGAATCTCGGTACACCGGTAAACAGTCCTGCTGATGATTTTGGCATCATCTTCAAGCCTGGAGAAGAACGGGGCTTTTTCTCGTCCAACCGAAGCCGTACCGGGGCTTTTGATATTTATTCTTTCATTCTTCCTCCGCTGGAACTTTTTATTACCGGTGTGATTTTGGATGACAGTACACAGACAGTCGTGCCCGGGGCGGAGGTTCAGCTTGTTGGCTCTGATGGATCTCTGCGCAGGGTTGAATCAGACAGGGAAGGCAGGTACGTTTTTGATCCATCAATTGTACGGGAGAATACCCGGTACGATATTGTGGTAAATAAATCTGGTTACTTTGCCGGCAGGGGTGAAGAGTCTACCTTTGATGTGGAGCATAGCCGTGAATTTGAGGTAGATATTGGTATTTCACCCATCCCGGAAACCGCCATTGAGCTGCCGGAGATTCTTTATGAGTTCGATAGTTGGGAATTGCAGGAGCAGTTTAAGGACTCATTGAACGGACTGGTCCGGACCATGAATGACAACCCGAATTTTGTCATAGAGCTTGCCTCTCATACCGACAGCCGGGGTACGCATGCCTATAATGACACCTTGTCTTACAGACGGGCGCAGGAGGTGGTGGACTACCTGGTGGAACAGGGAATTGCCCGTGAAAGGCTGGAGGCGGCCGGATACGGAATGCGGGAACCCCGGGTGCTGGAGCGTGATGTGGAGCGGGAAGGGTTTTTATTTGAGGCAGGCACAGAGCTCACGGAAGAATTTATTGAAGGACTTCCCTCAGAAGAGATACAGGATGCTGCGCATCAGATGAACAGGCGTACCGAATTCAGGGTTCTGCGCGAAGATTATGAGCCACCTGAGGAAGAGGAACCGGATCAGGAGGCCCCGGAAGAGGGCCGGGAAGATGATGTGCGTTCAGGGGGCAGATAGGTTTTGCCGTGGTCTATTGGTAACTGATAAATAGATTTTTTGATGAAGTATGATAAACGAGGCGTGTCTTCGTCCAAGGAGGATGTGCACAAGGCTATTCAGAATCTTGACAAAGGACTTTTTCCCAATGCTTTTTGCAAGGTGGTGCCGGATTTCCTGGGAGGTGACTCCGCATGGTGTAATGTAATGCATGCTGACGGGGCGGGGACCAAATCTTCCCTTGCCTATATGTATTGGAAAGAAACCGGTGACCTGTCGGTCTGGAAAGGCATTGCACAGGATGCCGTGGTCATGAACCTGGACGATATGTTATGTGCAGGAATTACTGGTAATATGCTGGTTTCATCCACCATCGGAAGAAATAAAAAAAGAATACCGGGAGAGGTTATTGCAGCAATTATACAAGGTACCGCAGCTTTCCTGGACCGGATGAATGAGCTTGGTGTGGGAATGGTCCTCACCGGTGGAGAAACAGCTGATGTGGGAGATCTTGTGCAAACGGTGATTGTGGACTCCACGGTCACCGCAAGGGTTCCAAGGAATGAGATCATTTCCAATGATAAGATCGCCCCGGGTGATGTGATTGTCGGACTGGCATCTGATGGTCAGACATCCTATGAAGATGATTATAATGGTGGGATGGGGAGCAACGGGTTGACTTCCGCGCGCCACGACGTATTTCACCATGAATATTCAGAAAAGTTTCCGGAGAGTTTTGATAACAGCCTGGACGACGAAGTGGTTTACACGGGGAAAGCCCGGCTGACTGATCGTCTGGAAGGGGTTCCCCTTGATATTGGCCGGCTGGTATTAAGCCCCACACGGACTTATGCCCCGGTGGTTAAACAGGTATTTGAGCAGGCCAAGCATCATATACATGGCATGATTCACTGCAGCGGAGGAGGGCAGACAAAGGTTCTCCATTTCCTTGAAAACCAGCATGTGGTAAAAGACCGCCTGTTTGACCCTCCGCCATTGTTCCGTTATATCGGAGAGGCCTCCGGTACTCCAAGGAAAGAGATGTATCAGGTATTCAATATGGGGCATCGTCTTGAGTTTTACGTAAAAGAGGAAGTCGCCAGGGATATCATTGCGATTTGCGATGCTTTTAAGCTGAAGGCAAAAATAGTCGGGGAGGTAGTGGATTCACAGAAAAAACAACTTACCATCAGGGATATGGATGGTGCATATGTATATGGCTGATTTTAATTGGCCTTGAATTTTTGTACCTTTGCTGGCTTAAATAAATAGTACCCCCTTATGTTATTGGAGAAACTGGAAGCAATCAAGGAGCGGCACAACGAAGTTGGGCAATTGATCACAGACCCTGAGATCATTGCCGACATGAAGCGCTATATCAGGCTCAATAAGGAATACAAAGACCTCGAACCCATTGTCGAGGCTTATGAAGAATATAAAAACATTCTTGATAACATCACATCAGCCCGGGAACTGCTGGCCAATGAGAAAGACCAGGAGTTTAAGGAAATGGCCCACAATGAATTGGAAACACTGGAAGAACGCAAGGAAAATCTGGAAGAGAAAATTCGTATTCTACTGGTTCCAAAGGATCCGCAGGATGACAAAAACTCCATTGTGGAAATCCGTGCCGGTACCGGAGGTGACGAAGCAGCCATCTTTGCCGGAGACTTGTACCGCATGTATATTAAGTTCTGTGAAAGCCGCCGCTGGAAGACAGAGGTGGTGGAAATGAATGAAGGAACTTCCGGTGGTTTCAAGGAGGTGATCTTTAATGTGACCGGAGACGGGACTTATGGGGTATTGAAGTACGAATCCGGTGTTCACAGGGTGCAAAGGGTTCCGCAGACCGAAACCCAGGGAAGGGTGCATACTTCTGCAGCAACCGTAGCTGTTTTGCCGGAAGCCGATGAATTTGACATTGAGTTGAAGACCAGTGACATCAAAAAGGAAACCTTTTGTT
>PWHO01000129.1 GCA_003555385.1 Bacteroidales bacterium | reverse complement strand
CTTATAAACGGTTTAGGTTTAAAACCTTTCAGCTTCTTATCTATAAAAAACAGTTGTTCGTTATGGTAAAAAATCATGATGTAAGAGAATTAGAGGACGTGGTGGTCAAATTTGTGGGCGACTCCGGTGACGGAATGCAGCTGACAGGCACCATTTTTTCCGACGTGGCTGCCTTGTCAGGCAATGACCTGGCCACTTTCCCTGATTTTCCCGCAGAGATCAGGGCCCCTCATAATACCATCGCCGGTGTGAGCGGGTTTCAGATGCATATGGGGAAAAGGAAGATTTATACTTCCGGCGATATGTGTGATGTGATTGTCGCTATGAATCCGGCTTCTCTGCGTGCCAATTTGAAATGGGCGAAACCGGGCGCCACTCTTGTTGTCGATTCTTCCTCATTTGAAGGAAAAGCGATTGAGAAGGCCGGCTATATGGAGAATCCCCTGGAGGATGGATCACTGGATGATTATCGCGTGATTAAAGCCCCCATTGCGGATCTTACCAAAGAAAGTCTGGCTGAAATGGGAATTGACAAGCGGATGGCAGCGCGCACGAAAAATATGTTTGTGCTCGGGCTGATGTTCTTTTTGTTCGGCCGTGAGCTGGATAAACCCAGGGCATTTCTCAGGGAAAAGTTTGCAGGTAAATCGGACGTGATCAAAGCCAACGAAACAGCCATGCAGGCAGGCTATGATTACGGGGCGAAAGCCGAAGATATCAAATATGTATTCAAGGTGGATCCGGCGCCCATGAAAAAGGGCTGGTACCGGAATATTACCGGGAACGTTGCCACGGCCTGGGGTTTGCTGGCCGCTTCCGAAAGGAGCGGACGTCCGCTCTTCCTCGGATCCTATCCCATTACTCCGGCTACTGAAATTTTGATGGAGCTTTCTAAGCACAAGTCTCTTGGTGCCAAGGTGTTTCAGGCAGAAGACGAGATCGCAGGGATCTGCTCATCGATTGGAGCCAGTTTTACCGGGTCTATGGCAGTAACGACCACTTCCGGTCCCGGACTGTCATTGAAAAGCGAAGCCCTCGGCCTGGCGGTGATCACCGAATTGCCCTTGGTTATTGTCAATGTGCAGCGGGGAGGCCCCTCAACCGGGCTGCCCACAAAAAGTGAGCAATCCGACCTGATGCAGGCGCTATTCGGCCGCAACGGGGAGAGTCCGCTCATGGTAATGGCTGCCTCCAGTGCGGCGAATTGCTTTGAATATGCGTACCTGGCATCCAAATATTCCATGGAGCACATGACGCCGGTAATCCTGCTGACAGACGGTTACCTGGGATTCGGTTCCGAACTGTTTCACATCCCGGATGTGAATCAAATGCCCAGGATCAACCCACCAATGGCCGACCCCAATGATCCTAATTTCAAGCCATACCGCAGGGATGAAAAAACCCTGGTGCGTAAATGGGCACTCCCGGGAAAGGAAGGTCTGAGGCATCGTATCGGCGGACTTGAAAAAACAAACATTGACGGAAATGTTTCCACTGATCCGTTAAACCACCAGCTGATGGTCAACATCAGGGAAGAGAAAGTAAATCGTATTGCTGATTATATTCCGCTCCAGGAAGTGAGCGGAGATACTACCGGAGACCTGCTTGTCGTGGGATGGGGTGGCACAGAAGGTGCCCTGCGTTCAACGGTGAATCGTATGCAGGCAGAGGGGCATAAAGTCAGCCATGCACAATTCAATTATATCAAGCCGTTGCCCAAAAACACGAGGGAGCTGCTTGCAGGATTCAAGAATATTGTGGTTTGTGAGCTCAACAGCGGGCAGTTTGTCAATTACCTGCGCATGCTTTATCCTGAATTTACTTATCATCAGTTTAACAAGGTGCAGGGGCTGCCCTTCCACGTTCAGGAACTCACAGAAACATTCACTAAATTATTGGAGGAGAAATAATATGTTAGAAAATAAAAAAGTATCCAAGTCTCCAGTAGAACTTACCAAGCAGGATTTTGTGAGTGACCAGATGGTAAAATGGTGTCCCGGCTGCGGCGCACATGCCATCCTGGCTTCAGTAGCAAACGTTTTTCCCAGGATCGGTTACCGCAAGGAAAATTTCGCCATGATCTCAGGGATCGGATGTTCTTCAAGATTTCCATACTATGTGGATACATTCGGTTTTCACGGGATTCACGGGCGTGCCGCAGCCATCGCCAGCGGAGTTAAAATAGCCAACCCGGGTCTCAGTGTTTGGGTAGCCACCGGTGATGGCGACTCCATGGCAATTGGCGGGAACCATTTCATTCATGTGCTGAGGCGCAATATCGACATCAATATCATGTTGTTCAACAACAGGATTTATGGGTTGACCAAAGGTCAGTTTTCACCCACTACCCCCATGGGGTCAGTGACGAAAACCTCACCACATGGCACAATCGAGCATCCTTTTACGGTATCCGGGCTGGTGATGGGCGCCCAGGGGACATTCTTTGCACGGGTTCCTGACAACAACATCAAGCTGATGTCAGAAGTGATGTATGAGGCCGCCAAACATGACGGAACATCGGTGGTGGAAATCCTGCAGAATTGTGTCATTTTTGCGGACGACATTCATGGTGAGATCACCAACCGCCAGACCCGTGACGACAGGCAGTTGTTCCTCAAGCACGGAGAGCCCCTGATTTTCGGAAAGAACCGGGACAAGGGAATCATGTTGCGGGGCAACAGGCTGGAAGTTGTGGAGATCGGCAAGGACGGAATCACCGAAGATGACCTGCTGGTTCACGATCAATACAGCACGGATCCCAGCATCCATCGTATGATTGGCCGCATGAAGGCCCCTGACTTTCCGGTGGCCATGGGTGTGATTCGTTCAGCCCCGGCCGACACTTATGATGAGTTGACCCTGATGCAGATTGAAACCGCCAAAAAGACCTCGGACATTCAGACAGTGAATGACCTGCTTCACAGCGGGAATACCTGGGAGATTAAGTAACAGCCAACTGATTAGCTGACAGCCATTAATCCGGAACCAACACCCGGGTTAATGGCTGTTTTTGTATCTTTGGGGAAGTATGCGAAAAATTGATGCACATTTGCATGTTGACCTGGAGGGGATGGATGCCGACCGGCTTATCACCTACATGGATAATCACAGGATTGAAAGGTGCTGGTTGCTTACCTGGGAAGAAGAGGAAGTACCTATTGACAGGTTGTACCAACATCTCCCTCCTGAAGAGGTGTTTGCTGCTTACGAGAAACACCCTGATCGTGTAGTTCCCTTTTATGCCCCGGATCCGAAAACCGATCGGCTGGAGCAAAAAATTATCAGGGGCAAGGAGCATGGCCTGAAGGGTTGCGGAGAACTGAAAGTGACACAGCTGTGGGAAGATCAGCGACTGGAGTCGTATCTGAAAGTAATTAACAGGCATCAGCTTCCGCTGCTTTTCCATATGGAAGAACCCAGGATGCATTATGTGCCTGAGAATTCCGGATTGACTGAAAAAACATTGAATGTGTTGTTAAACGGGGCCCTGAACGGGGTTGTCAAAAACCTGCTGCTCCGGTTTTCTAAAAATACATCCATCCTGAAAGACCATATTGAAGATCATTTAACCTATTTCCCCGGTTATTTGTACGATTTTGCCGGACTTGAAAAACGGCTGAAACAATTCCCTGGTCAGGTATTCATTGCACACGGTCCTCACTTTTGGAATAACATTGCTTCAGATCGCTCGGAAATTTTGTTTCATGAAAAAGGGCGCATCGACCAGTTTGGGATCATTGACCGCCTTCTGTCCCGTTATGACAATCTGTACTGCGATATTTCCGGTAAAAGCGGCTACAATGCCATGCGTCGCGATCCCCGTAAGGCAAGGATGTTTTTGGAAAAACATCACCGGAAAATTCTTTTCGGAACGGACAATACAAGTTTTGACCATGAGGGCCTGATCCGCTCCCTGCAGCTCCCCGCAAAAAAACTGGAGAATATTTTTTACCGCAATGCAGATGGCCTGATTCCCGGTTAATACTTTCCTGCCGGATGGTTTTTTAAACTTGTCCCGCCCGGCCTTCCTCATTTTACCTGGAGTAAACACATCAAATAAATTTCGTGTACATTTGTTTTGATAAACAATCGCCATGGGCATCGTTCAGCGTGACAGTTTTCGCATTTCCCTGATTGCTTATGCAGGTGCCGTGATCGGTTACCTGAATAAGCTCTTTTTGTTTACCAATTTTCTGACCACTGAGCAGGTGGGGCTTGCCAACCTGATGATCACCATATCGTTGATCTATGCGCAAGTGGGCGCCCTGGGGTCACGAAACATTATTCTTCGTTTTTTCCCCTTCTTCAACGACCCGAAAAATCAGCACCACGGTTTTCTTTTCGGTGTCATGGCCCTGTCGCTTGCAGGATTTACCCTGGCCACATTGCTCTTCCTGATTTTTCAGCGGCCCTTTGTCATGCTTTACGGCGACTCCAGCCCCCTGCTGGTGGATTATGCGCTGTACCTGATCCCACTCGGCCTGGCCACCCTGTTTTTTAACCTGTTTGAGTCGTATTTGCGTTGCCTTTACAGGAACGTCATCCCGTCAGTGACGCATGAGGTGGTACTGCGTTTGCTGGTGACGGTTTCCATCAGCCTTTTTGCGCTGGGGGTGATCTCTTTTCCAGGCTTTGTGGCGGTGTATGTGATCGCCTATTGCCTGCCTGCGGTGATCCTGATCGGGTATACCGCCGCAAAGGGCTGGCTTCAGGTGCAGCCGGCGTGGCCGCCGCTGCTCAGGCGTCTTGGTAAAATTATGCTTGTGTACGGGTTGTACTCCCTGCTGAATAACCTGAGTACTTTCCTCCTGATCAGCGTGGACTCCCTTATGGTAGCCGGTATGATCGACCTGGGGGTTGCCGGGGGGTATACCACCATGATATTTATGACGTCGGTGATGCTGATTCCCTATCGGTCTATGGTCAAAGTTTCTGCCCCTCTGATCGCGGCTTATTGGAAAACACGCGCCATGGGGCACATGGAGGAGGTTTACCGCAAGGCTACCGCAGGCAACCTGGTGGTGGGGGGGCTGCTGTTTCTGCTGCTGTGGGTGAACCTGGATGCCATTTTTTACTTTATGCCGGATGAGTATCAGGCAGGTCGTTATATTTTTCTTTTACTGGGGATCGGGAAGTTGTTTGACATGGGTGCCGGGCTGAATGCCACCATTCTGACCACCTCCAAAAAGTACCGGTATGACCTGTATTTTACCCTTGGGATGGTGGGTTTTGCCATTGTCGCCAACTTACTTTTTATCCCGCTGTGGGGGGCTGAAGGTGCTGCTTTCGCCAGTATGCTGACCCTTGTGTTATTCAATCTTGTTCGCCTGATCTTTATTTATGTGCATTTCGGGATACAGCCCTTCGAAAAGCGACAGTTATGGGTGCCCGGCCTGATTGTGGTCATCATGGCCGCCTCGTGGCAAATCGGCATGGGTCCGAATATTTTTACAGATCTGGCCCTGCGTTCTCTGATCACGGCTGTGCTTTTCCTTTGGCCAGTTTGGGTGCTGGGAATATCAAAAGACCTGAACCTTCTTGTGCGTAGGCATGTAGTGCGGATTATGAACTATTTCAGGCAGTAATTTTTTTCGGATGAAAGACCCCGGGGTTTATGGTCCAATATTTAATCAGAAAAATAAGCGTGTACAGTACTGTCGGGTATTTCTACCTCAGGCGGATGATTAAACAACACCCCGCCTTGCGAAAAAAATGGACGTACGACAAGGAAGCGGGGATTGCTTTTGAGCGGTTCATCAAAGATGTTCCTTCAGACAAGGTCTTTGTGCATGTGTCACTTTCAGCGGTGCGCAGTTTTACTCCTGATCCGGACGCATACAATTACCTGCGCAACCTTCTGCAAGACCGGTTTTCACTGGTCGTTTCACAGGCATTTACACCAAAGGTCAGAAATACAAAAGTATTTAATCCTGAAAGGGAAATCCCGGCTTATGGTGCTTTTGCCCGGCAGTTTTTCCGCGACAGCCAATTCAGGAACCACGATCCCTGTTATTCAGTCATGGCCCGTGGGGCCTGTAATTTTCAAAAGGGGGACCTCTCTTTTTCTCCGGAGGGTATTTTTCGCCAAATGGCGGATCAAAATTTTTATTGTCTGAATATCGGCCTGGATTTCGTGACCTGCAGCCTGATCCACCTGGTTGAATACGAGCAACAGGTGCCGTACCTGGGTTTTTATGATGATGAATACATCATCCGGGAAAAAGGCCGGGACATCTTACTCTCTTACCCCATCCACGCAAACCGCCCCGCTTATTCAGTGAAAGGCTTTGTGTGGTGGAACAGAATTCGTCTGAAGCGGGATCTTGCAAAGACAGGTATTGTCCGGACACATAATGCCGGTGGTGTGCTGCTTTATGCATTCAGCATGCGGGAACTGTATCACTTTGTGAAAGAAAAAGTGAAAGCAGACCCTTATTACCTGATCAAGTGGTGAACCAGGGGATTAATCAAAGCCATCCACGCCGATATTCACTTCTACTTCATGAACGCGGGTGGTAAATTCCATCTGGTCGCCGGCCAGGATGTTCCTGAGTTGCTCCAGCTGGTCACCCATCATCCGTTTCACCATGTCGCGTTGTGCTTCCGGCATATTCTCCAGTTCCCGTTCCATTTCCCT
>PWHO01000180.1 GCA_003555385.1 Bacteroidales bacterium | reverse complement strand
GCCGTAAAAAGTTCAAGATCAAGGCTTGCGCGATTTCGAAGAATGCAGCGTACTTAGCCGTACGTGAAATTCTGAGGAATCGCGCATAACGCAGATATTGGACTTTTTACGGTGCCATCAACTACTGGTTCCGGCATGTCTGGGAATACTGGTGGCCCCTGTATCCCGGCATTTTACTGACAACGGCACTGGCGGGCGTTGATTTGTGGCAATTGGTGGCGGTTTCCGGACCGATAACGATCGTTGCGCTTGCGGTCGGTTACTGGCCGCTTCGCGGCCTGCCCCGGACACCTGCAACCGCGCCGCCGCGAAAAGCGGCGCTGCCGTTTCTCAAAGAACTGATGCCCATTGTTTTTGTCATCGTGTTCGGGGTGATCATGGGCCTGTTCTTTTCCAGGCTGCTGCCCCCGGCTTTGCTGCCCGTCTCCAAGGAAGCGGGGCTCATACTGGCGCTTTTGATCGCCTTGTTCTGGACCTGGCGGGCCAACCGCATGGGAGGGGCCGCCCTTTGGGACATACTGAAAAACCCGGCGCTGATTAAAATGATCTACATGGTGGCCGCCATATTGGTTTTTAACGGAATCCTGGAAGACAGCCGGGCGGTCACCCGGGTCAGCCAGGAGATGCTTGACTGGAATATGCCCCTGCTGCCGATCGTCATGCTGCTGCCGTTTCTTGTGGGGGTCGTGGCGGGGATTACCATCGCTTTTGTCGGCACCACCTTCCCGATTTTAATCTCACTGATCGACACGCTTGGGCAAAATACCCTGCTGCTCCCCTACTTGATGCTGGCCCTTGTCAGCGGGTTTGCGGGCGTGCTTGTATCCCCCCTTCACCTGTGCCTGCTTTTGTCAAATGAATATTTCCGGACAACCCTTATCCCGGTCTACAGGATCATGCGGGTTCCGCTTCTGTCTTTGGTATTAAGCGCCTTTCTTTATTTCCAGGCACTCCAACTCGGGATTGGGCGTTGACCTCCCGAACGCCCGGTATTTGCGGAAAGGAAAGAAAAACCATGAAAGAGAAAACAAAATACGCCGACAAACCAATGGGGAAAGTCAAGGTCATCTCTGATATTCTTCAAAAGATATTTATTCAATCTTACGTTTATGAGAAATATGGACGGGGAATGGAAGATTATCTCTTACTAAAGGCGGTTTTCAATTGTTTACAAGCGCTTTTCGCACATAAAGGGGCTAACCACGGCAACATTTACCCTTGCATTCCCATGATGTGTGGGGTACTTTCAAGTCACTGATACAGATTGCCATCCCGACCTGCCGCGTCACCACCTCGGGACCAATTTCTCTTTCCCCTGATCTCACAGGCGATCCGGACCACCGGAACATAGCGCATTTTACGGCTATGAAGGGTAAAAAAATGAATACATTTAAAATTGCACTGGTCGAAGCTGTCTCGGATCTTATCCATGTTTACAGCAGGACCTATTTGCCCCGGGTGGGCCTGGCCACCATGGCTGCCATTTTGCATGAAAACGGATATGTCTGTGATCTGTGGGTCAAGCCCATGACCGAGACGGAAAAAACGCGCCTGGCCGGTTATGACCTGGTGGGCATTGGTTCGCTATCCAGCACGATCCGTGAGGCCTATGCGCTGGCGGATGAATTGCGGGAAAAAGGAACACGGGTGGTAATGGGCGGACCCCATGTGACGTTTCTGCCGGAAGAGGCCTTACATCATTGTGATTATGTCGTCAGGGGCGAAGGCGATGAAACCTTGCTCGCCCTGGTCCGGCTGATTGAAAAAGGCGGCAATCCGGATCACCTGAAAGGGATTTCATATAAAATCAGCGATACGGCGTTTCAGCACAACGACATGCCGGATCTTGTCAATTTTTCCAAAATTCCTTCGCCTGATTTCACCCTTTCCCCCCAGATCAAAAAAAATGAAATCCCCCCCATCATTATCACATCCCGCGGCTGTCCCCACGACTGTTCATTCTGCAGCGTCACCCCCCTTTTCGGGCGGAAATACCGCTTTAAACCCCATGCGCAGGTGATCGCCGAACTGCGACCTGTTCAGCACAGAAGCGTCTGTTTCGGCGACGACAATTTTTGCGCCAGACCCGCGCGGACCAAATCCCTGCTGCGGGAAATGATCAAACAGAATGCCGTTCCCCTGCGCTGGTCAGGCCAGATATGCGTGAGTGCGGCTTCCGACCCTGAGCTTCTGGACCTGATGGAAGAGACACGGTGCCGGATCGTTTATGTGGGCGTGGAGTCCGTTGACCCGGCCACCCTGAAAAAATACGGCAAGGCCCATACCGTGGATGCCGTCAGACAATGCGTTGAGAATCTGCATAAACGCAATATCGGCATCCATGGCATGTTCGTGGTTGACAGCAAAGACGACCCTCAGACGCCAAAAAACATCGTGGATTACGCCATCGAAACGGACATCGACACCATTCAGGTTTTTTCCATCACGCCCTTTCCCGGCACACGCGCCTATATCGACAACAAAGACCACATGCTGCACAATCAATGGACATACTATGACGGCATGCATGTGGTCGTCAGGCCCGAAAAGTGTTCGGCCCATACTATGCAGATGGCCATCGTTGACCAGATGCAGCGCTTTTACAGCATGAAACGGGTGCTGACATCATACAGAATAAAAAGGGGCTGGCGGGTCAAGTACCGCCTGGGCGGCCATCTTCTGATGAAAAAGTGGGTCAAAGAAAACGCGGGTTACATTGAAAGCCTGAAAGCCGATTCTTTTTTAAACGGCCTTGCAGTTGCGTAACGGGTATTCAAAATTCGCAGATTTCGCCATATGGCGACCCATTCCGATCAGTAGCATTCCCATTGTATATGAAAGCACCGGCATATAAGCACCATTACCCGATAGTGGGAACAAGCGCGAAAAGCTCATGGGCTCGGGGAACGAGCGCCGCCTTAAGCGAGAGGCTCAGAAGAATTGTTCACACTTGCGGCTTGGGCATTCAATCGTTTTCCTTGTTCAGGATTCATGCTACACTCCGGGGCATCCGGGATTGAGCCCGTATAAACGGGAGGCCCCCACATAAAAACAGCAACGGGAAAACGATGAAAGCGCGGCAATCGCTGCAAGCCCACAGCCTGGGCCTCGACCTTGAAATCACCCGGGGCGGCGCCCTCGTGCATATTGGTGCGGCGCTCGGCCGGAAGACCTTTCACTGGAAAGGCCGCCCGGCCGATGCGGGCAAGGCCCTGGCGGACCTGGACGCCTTTGGCCGCGATGCGCGCTTCATCCTGGGGCACAACATTCTCAACCACGACCTGCCGTTTCTGAAAAGCGCCTTTCCCAAAACAGGCATCCTTGCCCGCCCGGTTATCGACACGCTGTTCCTGTCTCCCCTGGCCTTTCCCCGCAACCCCTACCACCGACTGGTAAAAGACTACAAGCTGGTTCGCTCGTCGATAAACGACCCGCTGGAAGACGTGCGCCTGGCCCTGACGTTGTTTGCCGATCAATTGGAAAGCTTTGCCAGCCAGGGGAGCCAATGCCCGGACCTGCTTTCTTTTTACGCCCTTTGCTTCCGCAACAGCCGGTTCCACGGGGTTGGCGGCCACGGCCTGGCCCTGGTGCTCGAGCATATGGGCGCCGAACATTGGCCGGCGAACACCCCCCTGCAGGCGCTTTTTGCAAAACTGGCCGGCAGCGACATCTGCCGCCAAGGGATCGGCCCGGCGTTTGAAGCCCTGGGCGCAACCCCGCACCTGCCCCCCGCAGCCTACGGCCTGGCCTGGCTTCGGGTGGCGGGGACCAACTCCGTGCTCCCGCCCTGGGTGCGGCGGCAGTTCCCGGAAGTGGTCCCTTTTCTCAAGGCCCTGCGCGAGACTCCTTGCGGCAATCCGGACTGCGCCTGGTGCCGGGCCACGCACGATCCCGACACCCAGCTGCAGCGATTTTTCGGCTTTGATACATTCCGGCCCGAGCCGGCCGCAACGGACGGCCAAAGCCTCCAGCGGGAAATCGTGCACCAGGGAATGCAGAACCGTCCCCTGCTGGCCATCCTCCCCACCGGCGGGGGCAAGTCGCTGTGCTACCAGCTCCCGGCCCTGGTGCGCCACCTGCGCCGGGGGCTTTTGACCGTGGTCTTTTCCCCCTTGCAGGCCCTGATGAAGGACCAGGTGGACAACCTAGTGGCCAACACCGGCACCCCCTTTGCCGCGGCCATCTACGGCATGCTGACCCCGCCCGAGCGCGGCGAGGTGATCGAACGCGTGCGCCTGGGCGACATTGCCCTGCTCTACATCTCCCCGGAACAGCTTCGCAGCCGCACCGTGCGCCAGGTGCTCACCCAGCGCGAAATCGGCTGCTGGGTGTTCGACGAAGCCCACTGCCTTTCCAAGTGGGGCCACGATTTCCGGCCGGATTACCTCTACGCCGGCCGCTTTATCCGGGAGCTGACCCTGGATCAAAACCTGGATCTGCCGCCCATTGCCTGTTTCACCGCCACGGCCAAGCCGGACGTGATCGAGGAAATCAAAAGCTATTTCCAAAGGGAACTGCAGCAGGACCTGCACCTTTTCGAAGGGGGCGTGGAGCGAAGCAACCTGCATTTCGACGTGGTGCCGGTGTCATCCGCGGAAAAGCAGGAGCAGACCCATGCCTTAATTGAACGCTGCCTGGGCGAAACCCCCGACGGCAGCGCGGTGGTGTATACCGCCACCCGCAAAAACGCCGAAACCGTGCGCGACTATCTCCAGCACAAGGGAATGGTGGCCGAAGCCTTCCACGCCGGCCTGGACGCCTCTGTCAAGCGCCGGATCATCGATTCCTTCGTGGCCGGGGAGACCCCGGTGATCTGCGCCACCAACGCGTTCGGCATGGGCATCGACAAGAGCGACATCCGCCTGGTGCTGCACTATGAAATCCCCGGCTCCATGGAAAACTACCTCCAGGAGGCCGGACGCGCCGGCCGGGACCGCGAGCCGGCCCACTGCATCCTGCTCTACGACCCGGCCGACGCGGAAACCCAGTTCAAGCTGGGGGCTTTTTCCGAGGTCACCCGGTACGAGATCCAGCGCATCCTTCGCGTGCTCAAGCGCACCAAGCGCAGCAAAAACAACGAAGTCGTCATTACCAGCGCCGAGCTCCTGCGCGAGGAGGAACTGGCCCAGGTATTTGAAAAGGGCGACCGCGCCGCGGACACCAAGGTGCGCACCGCCATCTCCTGGCTGGAACGGGCCGATTTCCTGGCCCGCAACCAGAACCTGACCCAGGTGTTTCAGGGCAAACCCCGGGTCAAATCCCTGGCCGAAGCCGACCCGGTCATCAACCGGCTCAACCTCTCCCCGGCCATGCAAGCCCTATGGCGGGCCATCCTGGCTGCGCTGTTTAACACCCCGGCGGACCGCGGCCTCAGCGCCGACGACATCGCCGAGCAGCTCCACGGGCACGCCGCCCACCTGCATGCCCTGGAACAGTCCACCGGCCTGAGCCCCGCACAACTCGTAATCTACGCCATGCACCAGATGGCCGATGTTGGCCTGCTGGACAAGGGGCTCAGGCTCACCGCCTTCTTGCACGCCGCCGGCAAGAAATCGGCCCCCCGTCTTTTGGCGGCGGTCTCCGAGCTGGAACGGCGCATGATCGATCTGCTGCAGGAAGAAGCGCCCGACGCCGAAACCGGCGACTGGCAGGACTTAGACATCCGCGCCTTGAACCAGCGCCTTACCAACAACGGCCTGGAGAGCAACCCCGTGACCCTGCGCCTTCTGGTCAAGGGCCTGGCCTACGACGGCCGCGGCCTTGCCGGCACCCACGGCAGCATCGATCTTCAGCACGTGGGCCACAGCCGCTACCGGGCCGCCCTGCGCCGCTCCTGGAAATCTTTGGCCGAAACCGCCATGCTGCGCCGGGAGGTGGCCGCACGGATCGTGGATGTACTAACGGACAAGGCAAAAAACACCCTGGCCGACGCCGCCAGGGGCTCCACCGCCGAAGCCCTGGTCGATTTCAGCGCCAACGAACTCGAAGACGTTATACGCCGCGACGTGCTCCTGCACGCTCGCGTCCAAAAGCCCCTGGCCGCCATTGACCGCGCCCTGATGTTTTTGCACGAGCACAAAATCATCACCCTCCAGCAGGGCCTTACCGTCTTTCGCCAGGCCATGACCATCCGGCTCAACCCCCGCATCAAAGGCCGCCAGTACACAACCGGCGACTTCAAGCCCCTGGACATGCACTACCGGGAGCGCCGCTTCCAGATCCACGTGATCGCGGAATACGCCACCCTGGCAATGGACAAACTGGCCCAGGCCCTGAACCTGGTGCTGGATTACTTTACCCTGCACCGGGACGCCTTCACCCGCAAATACTTCGCCGGCCGCCAAAAGATCCTCGATCGCGCCACCAGCGCGGACGCCTACCGCCGGATCGTGGACAACCTCGGCAACCCCGTCCAGATCAGCGCGGTGGGCGCGCACCGCCAGGCCAGCCAACTGATACTGGCCGGACCCGGCGCCGGCAAAACGCGCATCGTGGTGCACCGCTGCGCCTACCTCCTTCGGGTCGAGCGGATCCCGGCCCACCGCATCCTGGTCATGTGCTTCAACCACAACGCCGCCGTGTCCCTCCGGAAACGCCTGGCCGACCTGGTCGGCCGGGACGCCCGCGGCATCATGGTGG
>PWHO01000020.1 GCA_003555385.1 Bacteroidales bacterium | reverse complement strand
ATCAGGTTAAAATTTATATTTACTTGGTTTTCCGTTCAATGGATTCAATTTTTTTTGCAAAGTAACTGCTTTTTTCCGGAAATTTCAAACTTAATTTTTTGTAAATGTCAATGGCCCGGTCGGTTTTTCCTTGTTTTATGTGAATTTCGGCCAGGGTTTCACTGATCAGTTCGGGGTGATCCTCCAGGCTTTCCGGTGCCATTTCTCCGTCAGGTATCTCATCCCTCAGGGCTTCTATGCGCGGATTTTTGCGTAAAAAGCGGTCGATGATCGCCTGTTCCCGGTTTTTGTGCCCGGTTTTTTCATCCGTACCTCCCTCTTTCCTGTCCGTGGTGCCTCCCTCTTCCCCTTCCGTGGTGCCTCTCTCTTCCCCTTCCGTGGTGCCTCTCTCTTCCCCGTAAGGTACAGAATAAGTGATTTCTTCAGGATAATAAGGCCGTTCCTCCATCCTGTCAGGCTCCGGCTGTCCGGAAAGAAAAGAGCGGAAATGCCTCCTGTCAGGTGCTGCGGCCATGGCACGGTTCATTTGCTGATCGAAAGACGGATCAGCAGCGTTTTTCAGTGCCCTTGCATACAACATCTGCCCTGCCTGGCAATATGGATATTGCGTCACCAGCCGTTCAAGAAAAGCGGCTGCTGAGTGGTCGGCCTCGCGTCGGTCCATGATCAGATCAGAAAATGTTTGTCGCATAAGATATTAATTTACCAGTCAACCACTGCCTTTACCAGTCAACCACTGCCTGGTTGAAAATGTCCTCCACCAGCTCCTCCGTGATAACTTCCATGGCTTCGTCTTCCACTTCTGCCAGGCTCAGGTTGCTGTCGTATTCATAATACCTGGAAAAAGCACGTTCGAAGTCGGCATCTTCATCAAACTCATTGTAGTAGGATACCCTTACTGTGATGGTAAGCCGGTTTCTGGCAGCCCTGTCGTCGCCGGTAATGGCGACCGGTTCTGTCCGGTAATCCGTAATGACTCCCTCAAAATGAAGGTGTCCTACCCCGTCCACCAGCCGCAGATTAGTCTGACGGAGGAACTTATCCTGCAAGGTTTCCGTGAAATACTGGCTGAGCGTTGGCTGCACCTGGGAAGCATCATTGGGGAAATGGCTGACAGAAACAGTTTCTGCCCCGGGCGGGATGCTCGCACCGGTGAATGAATACACGCCGCAGCCGGACAACCATGTCAGACTCAGCAGGAAGATCAGTAAAACGGGGAAATAACGTTTCTCAAGCATTTCTTTTTGTTTGATATTACAGGGCACGAATCACACGATGCCATATTCTTTAATTTTCCGATACAGTGTTCTTTCCGAGATCCCCAGCTCTTTTGCCGCTTTTTTCCGCCTCCCGTTGTGTTTCTGCAAAGCCCTGTCAATGAGGTCTTTCTCTTTTTCCTGCAGGGAGAGGTTCTCTTCAAGATATTCATGGGGGGCCTCCTCATAACTTTCCACCAGGTCGTCATATTGCTCTTCAGCGTCGGGAGTGTTTTCTTCCTTCTCCTGGTAAACCTGCGGCAGGTCCCTTTCTTTATTGGTTAGTTTTTCGATCAGATGGGCATGTTCTTCCTGGAAAGTGTTTGATACCTGGCCCTCCTGCATCATCCGCATGATGATCTTTTTCATGTCGGTGATGTCTTTCTTCATGTCGAACAATACCTTGTAAAGGATCTCCCTTTCATTCATCCCCGATGGTGCATTGCGGTTCTGATCAAACACTACGGGCATGGGATTGTCTTTTTCATCCGGCAGGTAATGGTTGATCGCATCTGCGGTAATGTGTCTGTCTTTTTCAATTACAGATATTTGCTCGGCCAGGTTCTTGAGCTGACGCACATTTCCCGACCAGCGGTGGCTGATCAGCAGCTGCTCTGCATCATGGGTCAGGTGCAGGGGAGGCATGCGGTATTTCTCCGCAAAGTCGGCAGAGAATTTTTTGAACAGCATCACGATGTCTTCCTTCCGTTCACGCAGCGGAGGTACCCGGATGGGAACGGTGTTCAGCCTGTAATAGAGATCCTCCCGGAATTTCCCTTTGTTGACAGCTTCCTGCAGGCTGACGTTGGACGCAGCAACCACCCGTACATCCGTTTTAATCACCCTGGATGCTCCCACCTTGATAAACTCCCCGCTTTCCAGGATTCGCAGCAACCTGACCTGCGTGAGCAGGGGCAATTCCGCCACTTCATCCAGGAAAATAGTTCCTTTATTGACCACTTCAAAATACCCTTTGCGTGCCTCGTGCGCACCGGTAAAAGATCCTTTTTCGTGCCCGAAAAGCTCAGAGTCGATCGTTCCTTCAGGAATGGCCCCGCAGTTAACGGCGATATAGGGTCCGTGCTTTCGCGGACTCAATTGGTGGATGATCTTCGGGAAGGCCTCCTTGCCGGTTCCGCTTTCGCCGGTGATCAGCACCGTGATATCCGTAGGAGCCACCTGCCGGGCCACGTCAATTGCCCGGTCCAGCTTGGGAGAGTGCCCGATAATGCCAAATCGCTGTTTGATGGATTGAATGTCCATGGGTTATGCCATTACGTCAGTTTATTTATGCAAAGTTAATGCTTTATGTGGAAAACTGCCCCAGACTTCGGACATAAAGTCATGGAATTATGAAGATTTACTACCTTTGCAGTCTTAATTAGTTGTTGGTTCTCATGGGATGAGTGATGGGGAAGCTGCCAATGGCCTGGTAAACGGCCCAGGCGGTTGTTGGTTAACGGCGCTTCGCGCCTTGGTTGTTGGTTCTCATGGGATGAGTGATGGGGAAGCTGCCAATGGATTGGTAAACGGCCCAGGCGGTTGTTGGTTGGTCAGACCCCGAAGGGGTCCAACGTTACTAAACCCAACAACTGGAGGCGCGCAGCGCCGACAAACTAACAACTGGAGGGGGCGCAGCCCCCGACTGATCCCGAAGGGATCACACGTTACTAACAGGGCGACAGCCCACAAACCACCTTGTCCATGAGTAGTAAAAAAAATACGAGTAACCAGCCCAAACAATACAAACGCCACACGGTAACTGCGGCACTTCCTTACGCCAACGGTCCGGTGCACATAGGTCACCTGGCAGGCGTGTACATCCCGGCAGATATCTACGTTCGCTATCTTCGCTCCAAAGGGGAAGACGTGCTGTATATCTGTGGAAGTGATGAACACGGCGTCCCCATTACCATCAAGGCGCGGCAGGAAAATATTACACCGCAGCAGGTCGTCGACAAATATCACAAACAGATCAAGGATTCATTTGAGCGTTTCGGGATTTCCTTTGACGTGTACAGCCGGACATCTGCCAAAGTGCACCACGAAACAGCTTCTGAATTTTT
Organism: Bacteroidales bacterium; assembly: GCA_003555385.1. Classification (GTDB taxonomy): domain Bacteria; phylum Bacteroidota; class Bacteroidia; order Bacteroidales; family UBA7960; genus PUPG01. Next base: position 3,317 of record PWHO01000020.1, on the reverse strand, counting down.
CAGAACCCTGTATGACAAGGGGGTGTTTACGGAAAAAGAAACTGAGCAGTATTATGATGAGGCGAATAAACAGTTTCTGGCTGACCGTTACATAACGGGTGTTTGCCCTCATTGTGATTATGAGCGGGCCTATGGCGACCAGTGTGAAAATTGTGGTACATCGTTGAGCCCGACCGATCTCGGGAATCCGCGCTCTATGCTCAGTGGCAATAAACCGGTTATGAAAAAGACAAAACACTGGTACCTGCCGCTGGACGAATATGAGCCTATGCTCCGGGAGTGGATCCTGGAATCTCACAAAGATGACTGGAAACCCAACGTATACGGACAGTGTAAGTCCTGGATCGATCAGGGGCTGCAGCCCAGGGCGGTAACGCGTGACCTCGACTGGGGGGTGAAGCTGCCCCTGGAAGGTACAGAAGAGAAGGTGTTGTATGTGTGGTTTGATGCACCCATCGGTTACATCTCCGCCACCCGCGAATGGGGGGAAACACATGGGAAGGACTGGGAGAAGTACTGGAAGTCACCCGACAGCAAACTGGTTCATTTCATCGGGAAAGACAACATCGTGTTCCATTGCATCATATTTCCGGTGATGCTTAAGGCCGAGGGATCATATGTAATGCCGGACAACGTCCCTGCCAATGAGTTTCTGAACCTGGAGGGCGACAAAATTTCCACTTCCCGGAACTGGGCGGTATGGTTGCATGAGTACCTGGAAGAGTTTCCCGGAAAAGAGGATGTGTTGCGCTATGTGCTTACCGCTGCTGCCCCGGAGACCAAAGACAATGATTTTACCTGGAAGGATTTCCAGGCACGCAATAACAATGAGCTACTGGCCATATTTGGAAACTTTGTGAACCGTACGCTGGTTCTGACCCACAAATACTTTGATGGTCAGGTGCCCGAAGCCGGTGAGTTATCACCTGCTGACAGAGAGGCACTGGAGCAACTGCTTGCTTTCCCCGAAACCATTGGCCAAAGCCTGGATAACTACCGTTTCAGGGAAGCCCTGGCCGGGCTGATCAGTCTGGCACGTCTGGGGAACCGCTATCTTACTGAAGCCGAGCCCTGGAAGATTTATAAAAATGATCCCGAACGGGTGAAGACCGTCCTGAATATTTGTCTGCAGGTTTGCGGAAGTCTGGCTGTGTTGTCAGAGCCATTTCTGCCGCATACTGCACAGAAGTTGTGCAAGATGTTAAACCTCAGCAATCTGATCTGGAGAGATGGTGGCCGCCCGGATCTGCTGCCGGATGGGCATCCCATCGATAATGTGGAGTTGTTGTTTGAAAAAGTGGAGGATCTGCAGGTGCACGAGCAAGTGAACAAGCTGTATCACGCTAAAATGGACAACCAGGATGAAACGGAAGTGCCTCCGCTGAAAGAGATGGTGTCTTTTGAGGATTTCGCCCAAATGGATATCCGCACTGGAACCATTCTTTCTGCCGAAAGGGTACCGAAAACAAAGAAACTCCTGAAGGTTACGGTGGATATCGGGCTGGAGGAACGCACGGCTGTGGCTGGCATTGCTCATGTCTTTCATCCGGATGAGATCATTGGCCGGAGCGTACTTTTTTTGGCCAACCTCAAACCCAAGAAGATCAAGGGGATTGAATCACATGGCATGCTACTGATGGGGCAGACCAAAGACGGGGAGATGACTTTCGTGCAGCCGGACAAGGACATTGAAAACGGCAGTGTGATCGGGTAAATTTCCTTATTGACTTTTTAGCCAAAAAAAACGAGCTGATAATCCTTTTTTGGCATTCTTTGTTTGTAAAAATCATTCAAAGTGCCTATCTTTGTGGCTGGAAAAATGGCCCCGTAGTTCAACGGATAGAATAGAAGTTTCCTAAACTTTAGATACAGGTTCGATTCCTGTCGGGGCTACAAACTGATTTAGTCACAGTCTGCTTTGCTTTTGCCTCCTGACTACCGGGCGAAAGCATTGCGGCATTATTCAGCGTAGTCATGAACAGAAAAGAAGACAGGCCAAGTAAAATTTCTTATGAGCGTCACCTGAATCAGCTTGGCATTCCGGAAGATCAGAAAAAATCAAATGGTGGCCGAATCCCTGATTATGTGAAATACGGGACCTGGCTTCGGGTTAATGATCCGGATTTTTTTGAAAAAACCTACCAGGAATGGAAGGCAAAAGTCCGTGCCCAGGAAGCCAATCAGTAAGATTTCTGTTTTTATTAAGGCTTCAGTGCTCTCCACAGTCCTCCCTATCGCCATTTTAAGAAGTTTTGAAAATGGTGGCTTTAGGGGTATTTGTCGTTTTTTCTTCGCAAATTTGTACGGCACAAACCGATGAAGCGTGAATCCTCTTAAGCGTCTCGCCGGGCAAACGGCTATATACGGAGTCAGCAGTATCGTGGGCAGGGTGATCAACTTCCTCCTGGTGCCCCTTTATACCCGGGTTTTTATCCCCGGTGAATACGGGGTGGTCACGGAGATGTATACCTATGTGGCGTTTTTGCTTATCGTGCTCACCTATGGGATGGAAACGGCCTTTTTCCGTTTTTCTGAGTCCAGCCCTGACAAACGAAATACCATTTTCAGCACTTCCCTGCTGTCCGTTCTTGCCACCTCCACCGTTTTTATGCTGTTGGTAGTCCTTTTTCGCAATCCCCTGGCAGAGGTGATGCGCTATCCTGACAATGTGGAATACATTGTGCTGCTGGGAATGATTGTCGGGCTGGATGCTTTGGCAGCCATCCCATTTGCCAGGCTTCGTGCGGCCAACAAGCCATGGAAGTTTGCCCTGGTGAAACTGGCGGGGATAGCGATCAATATCGGGTTGGTCCTCATTTTCCTGTTGTTATTCCCCTGGCTTTTGCGGCAAGGCCCTGAATTCATGCGCCCTTTTGTGAATCTCGTTTACAATCCGGATATCGGTGTGGGTTATGTCTTTATTGCCAACCTGGTGGCAACGGTTTTCACTGTACTGCTGCTGATGCCTGTGATGCGGTCGGTGCGACCTGTCTTTGACAGCCTGCTTTGGCGGAAAATGTTGCTCTATGCGTTGCCGCTGCTTGTGGCTGGTTTGGCCGGATGGGTCAATGAGGCCCTGGACAAATTGCTGTTGAAGTATATCCTTCCGGAGGATATGGCCATGGCCCAGGTGGGGATTTACGGGGCTGTGTATAAATTGTCCATCATGATGACCATATTTATCCAGGCTTTTCGCTTTGCCGCGGAGCCTTTCTTTTTCTCCCAGGCGGCCCGTGAAGATTCCCGGGAACTCTATGCCAGGGTGATGAATTATTTTGTGGTGGCCTGCCTGTTTATCTTTTTGGGGATCATGCTTT